>DASSOW010000433.1:0-4038 GCA_035700175.1 Gemmatimonadales bacterium
CAGGCCATGAAGTTTCCCAACGCGCCCTACGCGCTGAAGATGGCGTGTGGCGAAAACCCCAAGCGGGTCTACGGCAATCGCGGGCGCTCGCCGTCGACCCGGATGGGCAACATGGCCGGCTACCGTGAGGCCTGGATCAGGGCCACGGCCTACAAGCGTCGCTGGGACAAGTGGCGCGAGGAAGGATCCGACCCCGCCAAGCAACCCGATCGCGATCTTGCGATGGAAACCCTGATGGGCGTGCTCGACGGCCAGATCCGCATCCAGAACCATTGCTATCGGGCCGACGAAATGGCCGAGATGGTGGCGATGTCCAAGGAGTTCGGCTATCACATTGCCTCGTTCCATCATGCGGTCGAGGCGTACAAGATCCGCGACCTGCTGGAGCGGGAAAACATCTGCGCCAGCATGTGGAGCGACTGGTGGGGCTTCAAGCTGGAAGCGTACGACGGCATCCGGCAGAACATCGCGCTGATGGCGGCTGACGGTGGCTGCGCCATCCTGCATACCGACGATCCCGATGGCATCCAGCGGATGAACCAGGACGCCGCCAAGTCGCTGCAGGCAGGGCTCGAGGCCGGGATCACGCTGACCGAAGAGGACGCGATCAAGTGGATTACCATCAACCCGGCCAGGGCCCTGGGCCTCGAGAAGGAAATCGGGTCCCTTGAGCCTGGTAAGCGCGCCGACGTGGTGATCTGGTCGGCTGACCCGTTCAGCGTCTATGCCCACGCCGAGAAGGTGTTCCTTGATGGCGCGCTGGTGTATGACCGCGCTGATCCCAGCCGGCAGCCGGTAACCGACTTCATGCTGGGCCAGCCGGAGGCGGCACGATGAGAGCACTCACCTTCATCGCCGCGGGCGCCCTGCTCGCGGGTTTTACCTCGACCGCCAGCGGGCAGACCATTGCCGTCACGGGAGCGCGCATCCTCACCGGCGCCGGTACCACGATCGAGAATGGAACCGTGCTGGTGCGCGATGGCCGCATCGCTGCGGTCGGGCGGGATGTCCCGGTGCCGGCCGGCACCACCGTCATCAACGGTCAGGGAAAGGTCGTCACGCCCGGGTTGATCAATTCCTACACGACGATCGGGATCGTGGAAATCGAGGCGGTTGACGAGACCAACGACGCGGCCAGCGGCAATGACCAGATCACCGCCGCCTTCGACGTTCGCTATGGCCTCAATCCGTACTCGACGCTCATTCCGATTGAACGTGACGGCGGCGTCACCAGCGCTGTCGTCGCACCGGATGCCCGGGCCTCGATCATCGCGGGCATGGGCGCCCTCATCCACCTCGCCGGCGGAACGGCCGACTCCATGCTGGACCGCAGCCCGGTCGCGATGTTCGGCATCCTGAACGAGCGAGCGGCTGCACGGACCGGTGGCGCGCGTGGAACAGCGGTGCTTCGCCTGCGCGAACTGCTCGAGGACGTGAAGGTCTATGCCGCGAACCCCGCGGCGTATGAGAATCGCGCCCGCCGGGACTTGAGCCTGTCGCGCCTGGATCTGCAGGCCATGGTGCCGGCAGTGCAGGGCAAGCTGGCGCTCGTGCTTCAGGTAGACCGGGCGCCCGACATCCTCAATGCGCTGGCGCTGGCCCGGGAGTTCAAGCTGCACCTGATCCTGTCGGGTGCGGCCGAGGGATGGATGGTCGCGGACGCCATCCGGGCGGCCGGCGTGCCGGTCATCATCAATCCGCTCACCGACATTCCGGGCTACGACAATCTCGCCGCCACGCTCCAGAACGCCGCTCGGCTGCAGAAAGCCGGTGTGACCGTGGCCTTCGCCACCTTTGACGCGCACAACGCCCGCAACTTGCGGTTCCTCGCGGGCAATGCGGTGGCCAACGGCATGCCCTATGACGCCGCGCTCGCCGCCATTACGTCAGTGCCCGCAAGGATCTGGGGCGCCGACTCGATGACGGGAACGCTGGCACCGGGCCGACGTGGTGACCTGGTCGTCTGGTCGGGCGATCCGTTCGAGCTCCTGACCCGCGCCGAGCATGTCGTGATCGGCGGCCGGGTGATGCCACCGGATAATCGCCAGCTTGAGCTGCTTGCCCGCTACCGGACGCTGAGCGACAGCCTGCCAGCGCAGTATCGGAAGTAGGGCATCGGGCATGAGGCGTGAGGCCCAGGCCCCACGCCCCACGTCTCACGCCCGTTCGCGCAACATCCTGCGCCTCGTCTCCGTACATCTCTTGATACCCCGCCTCCCGGCGGGGCCGGGCTCACTTACAGAGGATCAGCACTGATGCATTCGCGCGTTCGCCTCACGCTCGCCGCCCTGGCGCTGTCCAGCATTCTCCCCACGTTCGCCGTTGCCCAGCAAAAAGCCACTTTCGCCAGCCGTCAGGACGCCCTCAGGGCGGGCCGGTCGCTCTCCGGCGGGTCTGGGCCCCGTGGCGTCACCTGGATCGATGGGGGCAACCGGTACTCCTACACCACGCGCGGCGAGGGCGGGGAAGTCATCCGCAGCTTCGATCCCGCCAGCGGCAAGGACACCCAGCTTTTCAGCGCCGCCGGCCTGACCTTCCCCGGCACCGACAGCGCCTTCAACTACAACTCATTCCAGTGGGCCCAGGACTCCAGGCACCTGGTCTTCCAGACCAATTTCAAGCGGCTCTACCGGCGTTCGGGAACCTCCGATTTCTACGTCTACACCCTGGCCGACCGTCACCTGCAACTGGCGGCGAAGGGCGCCCGGACCGGCGAGCTGTCCCCGGACGGCTCGCGGCTCGGTTATGAGCGGGACGGCGACATGTATGTGGCCGACCTCTCGTCTGGCAAGGAGACCCGACTGACCCACGACGCCACGGACCTGGTGCACAACGGCCGGTTTGACTGGGTCTATGAGGAGGAGTTTGGCCTGGCCCAGGCGTGGAAGTGGTCGCCGGACAGCCGGAATATTGCCTACTGGCAGCTGGACGAGAGCCCGGAGCCGGTGGACCAGTTCACCGATTTCTCCGGCGTGCACCCCGAGTGGGACCAGATCCGTATTCCCCAGCCGGGTGACAGCAACGCGCGGGTGCGCATCGGAGTCGTCAACGTCGTCACGGGCCAGCAGACCTGGCTCGAGCCGGGCGCCGAGGGTGGGGAATACATCCCGCGGATCTACTGGACCAGCGAACCCGACACCCTCGCGGTGGTGACGCTGAACCGCTCGCAGAATGAGATGAAGCTGTTCTTCTTCGATATCCACACCGGCGGCAAGCGACTGGTGATGACCGAGTCGTCGCCCACCTGGGTGGATGTCTATGACTTCTACGCCGGGGTGCAGGACATGATGACCTTCCCGGCAGGGAGCCGGGAATTCTTCTGGATCTCTGACCGCGACGGGTGGCAGCACCTCTACCGGTACGACTACTCCGGCCGGATGGTCAAGCAGGTTACCAGCGGCAACTGGAGCGTGACCCGCGTCGAGGGCACCGACCCGAAGAAGCAGGTGATCTACTTCACCTCGACTCAGGCCTCGCCGCTCGAGCGACAGCTCTACTCGGTGCGTTACGACGGCAGCCACCTCACCCGGCTGACGCAGCCCACCGGCACCCATAACATCAACATGTCACCCAACGCACGCTTCTACATCGACAACTGGTCATCGGTGAGCCAGCCGCGCCAGGTCGAGCTCTGGGCCACGGGCGGCAAGATGCTCAAGAAGCTCGAGGCCAATGAGGCGGTGACGGAGTGGGTCAAGACGCACGCGTATTCGCCGACCGAGCTGTTCAGCTTCACCACGTCCGACGGGCAGAAGCTCGACGGCTCCATGGTCAAGCCCTATCCGTTCGACAGCACCCGGCGCTATCCGGTGATCTTCGCGATTTACGGCGGCCCCGGTTCGCAGGCGGTCTACAACTCCTGGGGTGGCAGCGGCTGGGAGCAGTGGCTCGCGCAGGAAGGCTACATCATCGTGGACCTCAACAACCGGGGATCCAACAACTACGGCAGCAAGTTCATGAAGGTCGTCCACGAGAACCTGGGCAAGTGGGAGAGTCATGATTTCGCCGAGGCGGCGCGCTATCTCTCGACCCTGCCGT
>DASSOW010000434.1:0-2910 GCA_035700175.1 Gemmatimonadales bacterium
ATCCAGCGCCGCGCCGGCACTCGGCGCCGCACAGTGAGTATCCCCGCGAGCACCGAGAGCGCCAGCGCGCCCGCGGTCGCGAGCGTCGCCATCCAGAGACTGTTCACCAGCGGACGGGCGCGGACGGGATCGTGCAGCAGCGTGAGATAGTTGGCCACCGTGTAGACCGGCGGCAGCGGCTCCGTGGTCCAGGTACCCACCGGCACGAAGGACACCAGCAGCAGGGTGAGGTGCGGCAGCAGCAGGCAGGCGGCGAGGGTCCAGCCGCCGATGGCGATGACCGCACGCCAGACCGGGCTTCGCACCGGGACCGGCCTCGGACTCACGCCCTTGGAGCCGCCGGTAACATCGGTGGCGTCACTCCGCTGCAGGAGCCAGAGTCCGATCAACGCCAGGATGGTGAGCGCGATCGTCTCCACCATGGCGAGCCCGTCCTCGCCATTAAGTCGGGTGGAGACGATCTGGGTCGTCATCACCCTGAACCCGCCGCCGAAGATGTAGGGCGCACTGAAGGAGGCGAGCGCGGTCATGAATGTCAGCAGGGCGGCGCCCACCAGCTGGGGCCGGAGAAGGGGCAGCACCACGCGCCGGAGTGTCCGTCCCCGCCCCGCACCGAGACTTGCCGATGCCTCCCACACCGAGGCGTCGATCCCTGCGAGGCCGGCGCGCACGAACAGGTAGAAGTAGACGTACATCGAGTACGCGTGCACCAGCAGGATCGCCCCCGCGCCTTCCAGCCGCCAGGGCGCTTCCTCGAGCGAGAAGAGCCGCCGCACGAGGTGCGCGACGAAGCCCGATTCGCCGAAGAGGAAGATGAACGACACCACGCCCACCAGCGGCGGCAGCACGGCGGGGAGCGCCACCATGGCGCCCAGCCAGCGGCGGCCCGGGAAGTCGTAGCGCTCAAAGAAGAAGGCGAGCGGGATGCCGATCACCGCCGCGAGCACCACGCTTGCCACCGCGATCCAGAGACTGTTGAAGAGGGCCGAAAGTTCGGTGGGACGGGCAAGGAACTCGTGTACGTGCTGCAGCGTCCAGCTGCCCTGCTCCCGGAGCCCGCGTCGCAGGGTGAGCAGCAGTGGGTACACCACGAGCCAGGTGAGCACCGCGGCCAGCAGGAGTCCCTGCCAGGTATTGCGCGGGCGCTTCACTCCTCGGCCTCGGTCAGAAAGAGATGGAGCCCACCGTCGCCGCGACGGGTGGGCATGATGCCCACCGACTGGCCGGGCTCGGCCGCGTGGAGCGGGCCCGCAACTTCAATGGTGCGGCCATCCGCGAGCGTCACCAGGTAGGCGGCACCGGCACCAGTGAAGCGGCGCCGCGCGACCACGCCAGACAGCACGTCGTTCCCCGGCTCGCCGAGATAGACCGACTCGGGGCGGAGGAAGAGCCAGGCTGGTCCGGCATCGGGCACGGGATGATTGCCAGGTATCTCCCAGGTCCGGCCATAGAGCTGAACGCTGAGGGCATCCGCGGTCCGGCCGGTCACCGTAACGGGCAGCACGCTCGATCGGCCGATGAATCGCGCCACGAAGGGCGATGCCGGCTGGCCATAGAGCTCCTGGGGAGTGCCCGCCTGCACCAGGCGCCCCCGATGCAGCAGCGCCACCTGGTCGCCCAGGTCAAAGGCCTCGTCCTGCTCGTGGGTCACGAACACCGCGGTGATCTGCAGCCGCTTCATAAGGTCACGCAGCTCGGCGCGGGTCCGCTCGCGCAGCGACGGGTCGAGATTCGAAAGCGGTTCATCGAGCAGGAGCACGCGCGGCTCGGGCGCGAGCGCGCGCGCGAGCGCCACCCGCTGCTGCTGGCCACCAGACAGCTGGTTGATGCCGCGCCGCTCGTAGCCGGCGAGGTCCACCAGCGCGAGCGCTTCCTGCACCCGGCGCGCGAGATCAGGTCCGCGCACGCCGGCCGATTCCAGTCCGTACGCCACGTTGGCGCCCACATCGAGATGCGGAAAGAGCGCGTAGTGCTGGAACACCATGCCGAAGCGCCGCTCCGCGGGCGACTGATGGGTCACCGGCTCGCCATTGACCAGCACCTCACCGGCGTCGGGCCGTTCGAAGCCGGCCAGCAGACGCAGCAGCGTGGTCTTGCCACTGCCGCTGGGCCCCAGCAGTGCGAGGATCGACCCGGGCGCCACGTCCAGCGAGACGTCGCGCACCGCCTGCACCTCGCCAAAGCGCTTGGAGAGGGCACGGAGGCCGAGCTGAGCGCCGGTCGTCATGGTGTGCGCATCCTGGCGCCGGTGTTCCGCACATGCTGGTCCCAGTAGGCCATCCAGGCGCTCCCCTCGCGCGCGAGAAGGGACCAGTCCATCGGCTCGGAGATCATGGTTTGCTCCACGTCGGTGACCCAGGCCGGCACCATGTCAGGTGGAAGGTCGTGGCGGGCGGGCAGGCGGAACACCTTGGCCGCGGTCAATGCCACGGCATCCTTGCTCCCCACGTAGTCAATGAACACGCGCGCGGAATCGGCGTGGCGCGCGCCGCGCACCAGGCCGATCGCGTCGTCGATCACCGCGGTGCCGCTGGTGGGAAATGTGTAGCCGAGCGGGAGACCCTTGCCCTGGCCGATCAGGATGTCGGGCAGGTCCCAGAGGGTAACGAGACCCTCACGCCGGGAAAGCTTTTCCACGAGGATGGCGGGGTTAAGCGTGTAGGCGGTGGTCTGGGCATCGAGTCGCCGCAGCCAGTTCATTGCGGCGGTCGTGTCACCCGTCTCCCGGATGCTGCGCTCGATGATCAGCCCCCAGATGGCGCGCATGGTGCCGCTCGCCATCGGATCGCGAATGAGCACCTTGTCATGCCACCTGGGATCGAGCATGTCGTCCCAGTCCTTTGGCGCCGAGTCGGCGGGGACCGCATCACGGTTGAAGGCAATGACGGCGGGCGTGCGATAGACCGGATA
>DASSOW010000435.1:0-4139 GCA_035700175.1 Gemmatimonadales bacterium
CGATTCGTTCTACGATTACTACTGCGATCCTTATTACTACTCGCCGTACCGCTTCAGCGTGTCGGTGAACTATGGATCGCCGTTCTATTACCGGCCCTATTACTACCCGTACTACTATGGGTACTACGGCTACTACCGGCCGGTCAGGTATTACGGCTATCCCACGTACTCCTACCCGTACTACAACACGCCGGGCGTGATCGGCTATCGCCAGCGGTACACCACGCCGTCGGAATTCAAGCAGTCCGACCGGCTATGGGGTGGCGTGCCGTACCGGGATCGCATGGCGGCGTCGCCGGTCCGTTCGGTGAACACGGTCTACGATCCGGCGCCGGTGCGGCGTGGCACCACCTCGGGCGACATGGGCCGCTCACCGGTGGCGGAGGCGGCCGAGCCGGGCAATGCGGAGCCGAGGCGTCGGGACGCAGTCAGCGGTCAACGGTCAACGGTCGACAGCAGGCCGTCGAGTGTCGAGCGCCAGGAGTCGAGCAAGCCCAGCCGACGGTCAACCGTCGACCGTCGACCGTCGTCGGTCGACCGCGGCTCGTCGGAGCGGAGTGGCAGCGGTGAGCCGCGCCGTGCGGCGCCCACCGTTGAGCGCCGGCCGTCGCCCTCGCGGAGCCAGGGTGAGCCACAGCTGGAGCGGCGCACGGAGCCCCGCTCGGCGCCAACCATCGAGCGTGCGCCGGCGCCGAGTCGCCGGGCCGCCGAGCCTCGCGTCAGCCCGCCGGTGGAGCGGGTTGAGCCGCCGCGCCGGGTGGAACGCCCGGCACCGCAGGTGCGCTCGGCCCCGCGTTCCGAGCCTTCGATGCGCTCGGCTCCGCCCCCGCCTCCTCGCAGCAGCGCTGCGCCCGCACGCGCGAGCGCCCCACGCCCTGAACCGTCGCATGGCGGAGGCGGTGGTGGTGGAGGCGCAGGTGGGCGGAGGGGACCAAGGTAACGCTGATATGTAACGTGTGACGTAACACTGTAGGGGCGGCCCGCGGGCCGCCCCTACCTTTTTTTGATCACCAGATTTTCGCCCGCGCCTCCGCTGGTGCCACCATCGGATCACCCGCCTGACATTTGAACGCTGCCTGGAATTCCGGCATGTTGGCGAGCGGGCCGTTCACCCGCCAGCGTGCTGGCGCGTGCGGGTCGACGTTGACCAGCAGCTTGGCCGTCTCCGGCCGGGTGGATTGCCGCCAGATCTGCGCCCATGCGAGGAAGAAGCGCTGGTCGGCCGTGAGCCCGTCAATGGGCGCCGGCTCCGGCTTCCCTTCCAGTGATTTCCGGAATGCGTGATAGGCGATGGTGAGGCCGGCAAAGTCGGCGATGTTTTCACCCAGCGTCAGCTTTCCGTTGACATGAAAGGTGTCCACCGAGACGAAACCATCGAACTGCTGTACCACCTTGTTGGCCCGCTGCTCGAAGGCCGCCGCATCTGCGTCGGACCACCAGCCTGACAGGTTGCCCTGGGCATCATACTTCCGGCCCTGATCATCAAAGCCGTGTGAGATCTCGTGGCCGATTGCCGCGCCCATGCCGCCGTAATTGACGGCGTCGTCGGCCCTGGGGTCGAAGAAGGGTGGCTGCATGATACCGGCTGGAAAGGCGACCTCGTTCATTCTCGGATTGTAGTAGGCGTTGACGGTGGGCGGTGTCATGCCCCACTCGGTGCGGTCCACCGGCTTGCCGATCTTGCTGATGCTGCGGTGCACGTCGAATTCGCGCGCATGCATCACGTTTACGGCGTACGGTTGCGCCACGATCTCGAGCCCATCATACGACCGCCACTTGTCGGGGTACCCGATCTTCTGGACGATGGCGTCGAGCTTGGCATAGGCCTTCTGCCTGGTGGCGGCGCTCATCCAGTCGAGCTGCCCGATGCGTTCGTGCAGCGCTGCCCGGATGTTCTTCACCATCGTTTCCGCCCTCGCCTTGGCCGCGGGCGTGAAGTGAGTGCGCACGAACGCCTTCCCCAGGATCTCGCCGAGGGAGCGGTCGGTCGCCTCGATGCAACGCTTCCAGCGCGGCTGCATCTCGGTGACGCCCTGCATCACGGTGCTATTGAATCGGAAGCTTTCCTGCTCGAGGTCACTCCCGAGCGACGGCGCATAGCTGCGCAACACTTGCCAGGCGAGGTAATCGCGCCAGGTCTCGACCGGCACGGCGCTGAGCAGTGAGTCGAGCGCGTGGTAGAAGCGAGGCTGCGCGACATTGACGTCGCCGAGCGCGGGTGCCTTCCGCTGGGACAGGTACGCCTTCCAGCCAAAGCCAGGTGTCAGTTGCTGGAGACTGGCCAGCGTCAGCAGGTGGTAGGTGCTGTCGGGATTGCGCCGCTCGACGCGGGTCATGGACGGCTGGGCGAGCGCCGTTTCCAGCGCGAGCACACGCTCCGCCGCGGCCTCGGCCTGTTTCGTGCCGACGCCCACCAGCGCCAGCATGTGGCCTACATGTTCGCGATACTCTTTCCGGAGCGCCTCCGACGACGAGTCGGCCTTCAGGTAGTAGTCCCGGTCGGGGAGGCCGAGGCCTCCCTGCGACAGCTGGCCGATGACACGGCTGCTGTTCTTGTCGTCCTGGCCGGAGCGGAAGGAGAAGCCGACGCCGACGCCCGCATTCTGCAGGGTGGCGATTTCCCGTTCCACGTCGGCGCGGGTGTTGAGCGTGGCGATCTCATCCAGCATTGGCCGGATCGGCTCCGCCCCGACCCGGTTGATGGTGGTGGTGTCCATGCAGCTGGCGTAGAAGAGCCCGAGGCGCCTTGTATCCGAATCGGGGCCAGGATTGGCCGCGGCCGTCTCGAGGGTCTGACGGAGCGCGGTGTAGTTCGCCTCCTGCAGCTCATTGAAGCTTCCCCAGGAGGACTTGTCAGCCGGGATGGGGTTGGCCTTGAGCCAGCCCCCGTTGGCATAGCTGAAGAAGTCCTCGCACGCGCTGCACGTCGTGTCCATGTTGGCCGGGTCGAGCGGCTTGAGCTGCTGGGCGGCGAGCGGTGCCGCACCCGCCAGCAGCAGCACGGCGAGTAGGTGTCGAGTCATTCCGTAGCTCCGAAGTGTCAGGACTGGTTGGCGTGACGATGGGCGTAATCAAGACCCCAATGGAGGTACTCGGGACTGCGCAGGCCGATGCGCATGGCCTGCTCGACGGCGTCGTCCTCAGGCACCTGCTGGTCGAGCATCAGGTAAGCCACCATGGCGCCGCCAACCCGGTTGGCGCTGCCGCAGTGGAAGAAGATGGTCTTCTCACGGTGCTCCCGAAGCGTCTGGAGAATCTGCTCCATCTTCTCGTCGCTGGTGGCACCAGGCGAGACGGGGACGTTCACGTAGTCGAGGCCGAGCTCGGCGGCGCGTTTCGGCTCGTCAAACGCCCGCGGTTCCATCGGGTCGCGGATGTCGAGGACGAGTGCGCCGCCAGCGGCCTTGAACTGCGCGAGCTGTTCCGCGCTTGGCTGGCCGCCGGTGATGACGTTGGGCAGGGCTTCGCAGGCGTTGATGACGCCGGAGAGGGCGGTGAGTGCTGCCGATGACATATTGGGCTCCGCGCTGGACGGCTGGATGGCTCCACTGCTAGACGGCTAGTTCTCGAAGGTAAGCACCAGCCGTCCAGCCGTCTAACCGTCCAGCCGTCATTAGATTACCCACCAATGCTCCGCATTGCCATTGCCCAGTTCCGCCCCACCAAGGGCGCCTACCGCCAGAACCTGGCTCGGTTGGGCGAGATCTTCGGCCAGCTCGGGACGGCCGATCATGCGCCAGACCTGGTGGTGACTGCCGAGGCGGCGCTGACCGGGTATTTCCTGGAGGGCGGTGTCCGGGAGCTTGCGAAGAGCGCGCCGGAGCTGTTTGCCGATCTCTCGCAGGTCCACGCGGAGAGCGGTGCGCCGCCACTCGACATCTGCATCGGGTTCTACGAAGTCCACGACAACACCCTGAACAATTCCGCAATGTACGCATCACTGGGCGGTGACGACGCCGGGATCCGCCACGTGCACCGCAAGGTGTTCCTGCCCACCTACGGCGTCTTCGACGAAGAACGGTTCGTCGAGCCGGGCCGCTCGGTCGAGGCGTTCGACACCCGGTGGGGCCGCGCCGCGGTCATCATCTGCGAGGATGCCTGGCACAGTGTGATGCCGATGCTGGCCGCGCTCGACGGCG
>DASSOW010000436.1:0-5051 GCA_035700175.1 Gemmatimonadales bacterium
AGGATGGGCAGGATGGGCAGCCCGAAGCTAACCCGGCATCACCCGCCCATCTGGCCCATCTCGCCCATCTTGCCCATCTTGCCCATCCAGAGCTAGCCCATCTTGCCCATCCGGCCCCTCACATCAGCGAACTCTCTTGACCAGCCTCCCCGCCTCCAGCGTCGTCCCCGTCTCCACACCGTTGATGATCGCCACTTCCTCCACCGGGATGCTCGAGGGGTAGCGCTGGTTGAACTGCGCCAGCGTCATCCGGCTGGGCAGCTTGATCAGGTCAATTTTCTTCGGCTGGACGTTGAGCGCCGCCTGGTCGGTCAGCTGGGAAAAGCTGCCGATGATCTGGCGGAAGGTGGCGTCATAGGCGTTCAGGTTGTTGGCGCCGGTGTAGGCCAGCAACTGGTAGGTGTTGCCACCATAGCTCACGTAGGACACCAGCCCGCCCACCACGCCCTGGTCGGTCTGCGCCTGGAAATAGCCGCTGGCCGCGGGAAGTCCGTTGATGGATGACGAGCTCACCTGCCCCGCCTGGATCCCCTGCTGGTTGAGGAACTGCTGCAGCGCGCTCGAGGGCGCCCCCTGCCCCAGCGTGAGCTGGAAGATGGCGTCCTGCTGCTGGCTCGCCGCCATGACCGCCTGCTTGGTGTTCTGGGTGAGCCAGTTGGACGGAATCTGGAACTGGAACTTCAGGTCGGGATGATAGAAATGCCCATCCTTGAAGTACCCCTCGCGCGGATTGGGTCCATAGACCAGCCCGTCGGTGTGCTGCAGGAAGTCGGTGCGGTCCACCACCATCTTCGAAAGGTCACGATTCAGCGAATCCACTCGCTGGAGCGCAATCTCGTAGCGGTTGCCCGGGTCGGGGTGGGTGGAAAGCCAGGTGGGCAGCCGGCCTTCGGCCGGCGTCTCCCGGTCCAGCGTATGGAACATCGCCGCCATCTCGCGCGGGTCGTAATTGTTCTGGGTCATGTAGCGGAAGCCGAGCGCGTCGGCCTGGCTCTCGTCATCCCTGCTGTACTTGAGGAACAGCACCTGGAGTCCCTGGCTGAGGAGCCCGCCGTACCGGGCCACGGTGGGCGAGAGGATACTGCCGATGCCAAGCCCCAGCGAGGCAAGCTGCTGCTGACTGATCTGCTGTACCGAGTGGCGCGCCGTGATATGGCCGATCTCGTGGCCCAGCACCGACGCCAGCTCCGCCTCGCTGTTCATGGCGCCAAGAATGCCGCGGGTGATGAAGACCGGCCCGCCCGGCAGCGCAAAGGCGTTGACCGACGCGTCGTCGATCACGTAGAACGCCCACGGCAGGTCGGGCCGCTCGGTGGTCTTGGCAATCTTCAACCCGACCGAGCTCACGTACTGCTGGAGTGCTGCGTTATCGACAAGGCCGTACGCCGCCTTCGCTTCCTCGGCGGCCTGCTGGCCCATCTGGATTTCCTGGGATTTCGAGACGAGGGAGATTTCCGACTTGCCGGTCACCGGGTTGGTGGCGCAGCCGGCCAGCAGGAGTGCTGCGAGAGCTAGTGACCGGGGACGCATGGGGGATCTCCTGTGGGGGTCGAAGGTCGAAGGTCGCGGGTCACGGGTCGCGGGTTGCGGGTCGCGGGTTGCGGGTTGCGGCGTCCGCCAGACTGTCATTGCGAGGAGGGCCCAACGGGCCCGACGAAGCAACCTTGCAGCCCGAAAGAGAGGCATCGATGGGGCTCGCACATCAGCTATGCATCGTGGCGCGGGCCGGCATCGGCCGAAAGATCACGGTCAGGCTGCAAGGTTGCTTCGTCGCACGCTCCGCGTGCTCCTCGCAATGACAGCGCGATGTCAGCCTCTGCCCACACCCCATGCCCCATGCCCTAAAACGTACCTCCCTCCCGCGTCCCACACTGTGACCTGGCTTCCAGCCGGGCTGTGAAGTCGGCGATGGTGCGGGTGAGGCCCTGCTCCAGCGGAATGTGCGGCTCCCAGCCGAGGAGCGCCCTGGCCCGGGAAATGTCGGGGCGGCGCCGGGCAGGATCATCCTGCGGCAGGGGCCGCATCACGATCTCCGAGCTGCTGCCACAGAGCCGGCAGGTCATCTCGGCCAGCTCCCGCATGGTGAACTCGCCCGGGTTGCCGAGATTCACCGGGTCGGTGATGCCATCGGCATCCATGAGCCGGATGAGACCCTCGACCAGGTCGTCCACATAGCAGAAGGAGCGGGTCTGTTCCCCGGTGCCATAGAGCGTGATCGGCTCGCCCTTGAGCGCCTGCAGGACGAAGTTGCTCACCACCCGCCCGTCGTTCTCCGCCATCCGGGGCCCGTAGGTGTTGAAGATCCGCGCGATGCGGATATCCACGCCCGCCTGCCGGTGATAGTCCGACATCAGCGTCTCGGCCACCCGCTTGCCTTCGTCGTAGCAGGCGCGCGGGCCGGTGGGGTTCACGTTGCCCCAGTATGACTCCACCTGCGGATGCACCGCGGGATCGCCGTAGACCTCGCTGGTGGATGCCTGCAGGATCCGCGCGCCCATGCGCCGTGCGATCTCCAGCATGTTGAGTGCGCCCATCACGTTGGTCTGCACCGTCTTCATCGGGTTGACCTGGTAGTGAATGGGTGACGCGGGACAGGCGAGGTTGAAGATCCGGTCCACGTCCACCAGCAGCGGCTCGCAGACGTCGTGCTCCACGAAGCGGAAGCCGGCCCGCCCTTCGAGGTGCCGCACATTGGCGTGGCTGCCGGTGAAGAGATTGTCCAGGCAGATCACGTCGTGCCCCTGCTCCACCAGCCGCTCGGAGAGGTGCGAGCCGATGAACCCGGCGCCGCCGGTCACGAGGATGCGCATGCGCCTGCTCCCTGCATTGAGGTATCCCGCCGAAAGAGCTGCATCACGGTATCGCTCGCGGCCAGCTGGTAGCTGCTCGCGGCCCGGCGATAAAGCGAATCGTCACAGAGGTATCGCAGCACCACACGGTCGCGCCCCGGGTCGCGCACCAGCAGCAGCGCCGGCTGGTCACGGGCCAGGTCTTCCGCCACGTCCCGGCGGAGTTCCCGCTCCACCGGCGTGAGCATCGAGTCGGCGTAGGGCCGCACCCCCCGGCCCCGGTACACCGCCGAGGAATCATAGGGGTAGAGGAACCAGAGGTGGGGAAAGCGGCCGGTCATCTTCAGGCCCTGGATGAGCACCAGCGGGAACGGATCACCCAGGCGGGAAGAATGGATGGCAACGGTGGTGCCTGATGGGGCCGACTCCAGCATGCGATACGCATTCTCGCTGAAATCATCCACCACTCGCATGGGCGCCCTGAAGCGGGCCCACGCCACCACCACGGGAATCGCCGCAATCGCCAGCAGTGCGGCGCCGGCCAGAGCGCGGCGCAGGGCGTCACGGCGCAGGGTCGCGGGTCGCGGGTCGCGGGTCGAGGCCAAGGCAAGCAGGATCACCGTGAGCGTGCCAACGCGGGCGGGATAGTAGTGATAGGGGAATCCCTTTCCCTGCACCGTCACCGACAGGGCAAAGCCGGCGATGGCCGCAAACCAGGCCAGCGCGCCGAGGTGAAATCGCATGACCGGCAGCGCAATGAGCAGGAGCAGTGGCGCCACCAGCAGGGGCCAGACCATGCCGGGACTCAGCAGCAGGCGGGTGGCCGGCACCAGCGCAAAACCATGATAGAACCCGCCGAACTGCTCTACCGTGTGCAGGTAGCCCGGCGCCCAGAGGAGCCCCAGGCCAGTGGCGGCGGCGAGCGTCGCCAGCGCCACCAGCGATTCGTCGGAGCGGATGCGCGCCCCGATCCAGAGCGTGGCCGCCACCAGCACCGGCACCATGCCGGCGGTCACCTTGAGCGCGAGACCGATCCCGGCAAGCACACCGCAGGTGATCACGAGCGTGCGTGACGGCTTGAACCCCAGCGCACGCAGCGAGGCGAGGGCGAGATACGGGAAGACCAGCACCAGCTGGATATGCTCGCGTTCGCCGAAGAATCCCACCACCAGCCCGAGCGAGCCGAGCAGGAAGGCGGCGACCAGCGCGTGCCAGGTGCCCGCGCTGACCGGGGCTCGGCGCAGCGTAGCGAGGAGTGTCACCCCACTGAGCACGACAAGACCGCACACGAAAACACGAAAGCACAGAATGGTCTCAAGTCGCAGGACGCGAGACACGGCGACAGGCAGGGTATGGAACAGGAACGTGAATGGCGGGTTGAGGTCGATCAGGTCTGTGTAGAGCCGAGCGCCGTCGAGAATGCGCCCGGCGCCGTAGAGCAGGCTCGCGGGGTCGCCGCCGACCGGGTTCCGAAACTCACTGATCACGCCGGCCACGGCCAGCACCAGTGCGCCGGCGCTCAGCACTGCCCATGGGGAGGGCCGGCGCATGACCGGGTCAGTTGCCGGTGGTGTCCGCGGAGTTGCTGTCGTCGGCCTGGTCGTCGGCGGGTGCGCCCCGGTCGGAGGCGCTGATGGTGCCGATCCCGCGCGCATCCACCGCCATGGTGGTGCGCGGCACGCCGGTGCGGTCGGTGAACACCAGCGACGACGAGCCGTCGCGCGCGAGGCCCAGTACCGACCGGGTCTTGCCCATGGCATCAGCCAGCGCCAGCGAGATGCTCTGGTCCGGCAGCATGGCGAAGACGGCGCGGTTGTGCCCCGCCGAATCGATGAGCGCAAAGCCCGCCGCGCCGTCGTCCAGGAGACTCAGCCGCATCCGCGGCTGGCCGGCATCGTCCTGCAGCACCAGCCGCACGGCGCCCTTCTCGTCGGTGCCCCAGAGGCCGCGCACCTTGCCGTCGGCGCCGCGCATGACGAACTGGCGCGCCGCCACGATCTCGGCGGTGCTGCCGGGGAGCCCGTAGCGCGAGGCCACGAACATCAGCGCCACCGCAAGGCCCACCAGGATGGCGGTGATGACGATGAGGGCAATGGACAGCCGGCGGAGCCGCCGGTTGTCCTCCTCCAGTGCGGCGATGCGACCGTCGAGCGCAGTCGGGCTGGTCATCCCTGCTCCGTGTCGTCCAGGAAGTAGGCTCGGCAGGCGCGGTCGAGCAGCTCGGGCGTCAGCCGAGGCGGCGCCTGCAGGAAGGCGGCAATA
>DASSOW010000437.1:0-6455 GCA_035700175.1 Gemmatimonadales bacterium
CGCCGCACGCTACCATCCTCGACCTCGGCTGCGGCTCCGGGCTCCCGCTCACCCAGGTCCTGATTGACGAGGGACACAGCGTCTGCGCCGTCGACGCCTCGCCCACGCTCGTCGCCGCAGTCCGCCAGCAATTTCCGGATGTCCCGGTCGCATGCGAATCCGTCGAACAATCAACCTTCTTTGAGCGGCACTTCGATGCGGTGCTGGCGTGGGGCCTCTGGTTCCTTCTCCCGAAGGCCACCCAGCTCGAGCTGCTTGGACGCGTCGCGACCGCGCTGAACCCCGGCGGACGGTTCCTCTTCACCGCCCCCGCACAAGCCTGCGCCTGGCGCGATGCGATGACTGGCGAAGAATCAAGATCGCTCGGCGCTGAGGTCTATCGAGCCAGGTTGGCTGAACTGGGCTTCTCCGTAATCCGTGAATACGACGATGAAGGCGAGAATCACTACTACGACGCCGGCTCCGCCCTCGTTTGACAGGCGCCTGGCGTCACCGATAGCACGATGGTGAAGTACTCCGCTCCGATCCGGAGTTCTACGGCTTGCCTGCTTATCGCCGGCGCGTTGCTGTCCCGCTCGGCGGTACCTGCCGCGGTCGCCCAAGGCGCGCTTCCGCGATTCGAGCCCTCCACCTGCCCGCTGAGCGGTGACTGGGCGCGGAATGTCCGGCGCGATTGTGGCTGGCTCATCGTCCCGGAATCGCGGAGTCGAGCGAGCACCAGCACCATCCGCCTTGCCGTTGAGGTGTTCCGCGCGCGGGAGCCAACCGGCGCGCCGCCCCTGGTCCTCCTGCATGGGGGGCCGGGTGGGCAAGGGGGCATTCGCCTCTACTCGGCGGGTGTCGCACGAAGCAGTCTCCCCCAGCGTCGTGATGTGGTCGTGTACGACCAGCGCGGCGCGGGGCTCTCAGAGCCACGCCTGTGCCCTTCATACGACAGCATCGCCGAGTCTGTCTACCGTCTTCGTGAGAGTCCCGGAACGAACGCGCTGCTCGCGGGCGCACAGCGGGCCTGCATTGCCGAGCTGGGCAAGAAGCACGTCGATCGACTCGCATATAACACGGCCGAGAGCGCTGCCGACCTGGTGGATCTGCGGCACGCGCTCGGCTACTCCTCCTGGATAATTCGCGGCACATCATATGGCGCGCGCCTGGCCCAAGAAGTAATGCTGCGGGACGCGAACGGAATCAGTGCCGTCGTGCTGGCAAGCCCCGTGGCTCGCAGCTTCCCCTCGCGCGCCGAACAACCGCTCTCGACCCAGCGTGCCATGGAGCAGGTTTTTGTCCAGTGCGCGCGCCAGCCGGCCTGTCGCCAGGCATTCCCGGATCTCGAGCCGGACTTCTACGCCGCCTATGCCGAACTCACGGCCTCGCCCATGGGGATTCCTGTGATGCGCTCCGGTGCGCACGTTGATACTGTCTGGCTCGATGGCAAGCGATTCGTCCGTGGACTTCGCGATCACCTGGCAGGGCCACGCACACAACTGGCCCTCATCCCGCTGCTGGTCCACGAGCTGCACACGGGTGACCGGCTACGCGCCGCGCGGGAGATGGCCGGAGACGGCTCAGCACCCGCCCTCCTCGAGGGACGCCCGGCACGAGAGATCATTACCTGCTATGACACGTACGGTCCCGCGTACCGGAAGACGCTCGATTCCGCCAATGCGCTCGCCCGGCCGCCCTTCCGCCGCGCCCCCGACCGGGACTGTGAGGTGTGGCTGCCCCGCTTCGCCGATTCGTCACTGCGGGCACCAGTGCATAGTGACATCCCGACGCTGATCATCACTGGTGCCTTCGACGACAGAACTCCGACCGAGTACGCCCGCCGCATCGCTGCGACGCTTGGCGCGGCATACCAGGTGGAATTGCCAGACGAGGGCCATGATCCGCGTCCCTCGGCGTGCCATGCGGCCATCCTGGCGCAATTCATCGAGAACCCAACCCGTCAACCCGACACGACCTGTGTCGCGTCGATTGCGCCGATCCCATTCGTGACGACCTGGGACAATGCCAGGGATGGCGGCGGCACTTGATCCGGCTTGCGCCTCTCGGCTCGGCCGCGGAGCACATCGCCGTCAGTGGGCAGCCGCAGGCCGCCCTTGCGGCCTTCAGCCTTCAGCCTTCAGTTCCCGAAACATCTCCAGCGCATTCGTCGTCCCGTAATTCCCATAGCAATTGTTGAAGATGATGTGCATCCGCCTGGCCTCCCGGCCGGCGTCCTCCACATCCGGCACCAGTGACTGCAGTTCCTCACGGTCATAGAGGTAGCGGTACTTCTCCCCCACGCTCGCACCCCTGCGCGCCCACGTTGACGCCTTCCTGCCATGCAGCCGCAGGATGGCCAGTGCCGGTGACGTAACCGTGACCCGCCTCGGCACGCTGTGCGGCGTCCCCTGCGGCTCATCCACCATCACGAGGGGCACCTCATGCTCGGTGCACCAATCAATGGTGCGCGGGCCCACCTTCTCGCTGAACCAGCGCGCGTTCCGCAGCTCCACCGCGATCTCCAGCGGTGCCAGGCGCTCCCGCGCTTCGAGAATCCTCGCCACGTTGTCCTTGGACGGCATGAACCACGGCGGATACTGCATCAGCACCGAGCCCATCTTCCCCGCTTCATGTAGCGGCCGCAGCGCGTCGCGGAAGTATTCCCAGACCTGATCCAGCAGCGCGTCCGCCATGTCCTTGGGATAGACGCGGTGGGCATCGGCGCTGCCGCCGAGCTGCTCCCGCAGTGCCGGCGGGAGCCGGTGCGGATCGGTGGGGTGGCCCGTCATGAGGGCGTGCGCCTTCACGTCAAAGACAAAACCGTCCGGCGTGCGCTCCACCCACCGCTCGGCCATCTGCGGCACCGGGAGCGCGTAGTAGGTGGAGTCCACTTCCACCATCGAGAACCGGCTGGCATAATAGCGGAGCCGGTCCTCGGCGCTGTCCGCACCGGCCGGATAGAACACACCACGCTTTGTGAGCGTGGGGTCGGTCCATCCCGCCGTCCCGATCCGCACCTCGGCCTTCCCCACCCTGATGGGCACCGCGTCCACGTCCGCCAGCGCGGCGGCGCGCTTTGTGGCGGCGTCGATGCCGGGGTCGTGGGTCTCGGGTCGTGGGTCGTGGGTCATGGGTTCAGGGTCGAGGGTCGTGGGTCGAGCTCAGCGCTCAGCGCTCAGCGCTCAGCGCCTCAATGGAAATCATGACTCCTCGCATGCCTGCCCACCTCGGCCTCAATGGCCTGGCATTCCACCGCCTTGATGTTGACCACCAGCCCCTCCACCTGCAGTTCCCCCCGCACCATCAGCAGGGGAGTCCTGGCAATCAACAACCGCTGCTTCTCGAAGACCGTGGGCGGGATCACCACATTGAGCATCCCCGTCTCATCCTCCAGCGTCACGAACACGAAGCCGTGCGCCGTGTGGGGCCGCTGGCGGCAGATGACGAGGCCGGCAACGACGACGGTCGCAGGTCGCAGGTCGCAAGTCGCGAGACCTGCGACCTGCGACCTGTGACTCATGTCCTGCGTCCCGCGTCCCGCGTCCCTCAACACCTCCGCCGCCGTCGGCACCCCGTTCCGTCTGAGCCACTCGCGCAGGTGGCTCATGGGGTGGCCGGCGAGCGAGAGGCCGGTCATCCGGTAGTCGGCTTCGGTGAGCTCCACCGGGGTCATCGCCGGTAGTGGCGGCGAGGTGGCAGCCGCTACGGGCGGCGCCAGCGGTCCCGCATCAGCGCGCTCGGCGGCGAGCACGGCCCAGAGCGCCGTGCGTCTCCGCCTCCGTGCCGGCGTGTCGGAAAACATGCCGTCGAACGCACCCGCTTCTGCCAGCGCACGCAGGGTACGGCGATCGAGCCCGGCATGGACGACGTCACTCACGCTCCGGTACGCGCGGGTGGCGGCCCCGGCTTCGAGAATCTCGCGCGCCCGCGTGCCCAGCCCGCGCACGGTGCGGAGGCCCAGCCGCACTGCCGGCCCATCCCGGCCTTTTTCCATCGTACAGTCCCACGCTGAGCGCGTGAGGTCCACGCCCCGCACCTCCACGCCATGCCGCTTGGCATCTTCCACCAGCGTACCGGTCGAGTAGAACCCCATCGGCTGGGCGTTGAGCATGGCCGCGAGATATTCCGGCGCGTAGTAGTGCCGGAGATATGCCGACGCATAGACCAGGATGGCAAAGCTGGCCGCGTGGCTCTCGGGAAAACCGTAATCCGCAAAGGCGTTGATCTGGTTGAAGATCTTCTGCGCCGTCTCCTCGGGGATGCCATTCTGCTTCATGCCTGTGATCAGCTTGGCGCAGATGGCCGCCATCCGCTCCCGCGAGCGCTTGTGCCCCATGGCCCGGCGCAGCGTGTCCGCCTCGCCGGGAGTGAAGCCGGCCGCCGTAATGGCCACCTGCATCCCCTGCTCCTGGAAGAGTGGTATTCCGAGCGTGCGCTTGAGGATCGGCTCGAGCGCGGGATGCGGATAGGTGACCGCCTCGGTCCCAGCCCGTCGCCTCAAATACGGATGCACCATGTCGCCCTGGATGGGACCGGGACGGATCAGCGCCACCTCCACCACAAGATCGTAAAAGCAGCGCGGCTTGAGCCGAGGCAGGGTGTTCATCTGCGCCCGGCTCTCTACCTGGAACACACCCACGGTGTCGGCTCGGCACAGGTCGTCATAGACCGCCATGTCGCCGTGCGGAATGGTGGCGAGGTCGAGCGACACGCCCCGGGTGCGACGGATGGTATGCAGGCATTCCTGCAGTGCCGTGAGCATGCCGAGCCCCAGCAGGTCGATCTTCACCAGGCCGACCGGATCGAGGTCGTCCTTTTCCCACTGGATGACGGTACGGTCCGGCATGGACGCGGGCTCAATGGGAACGACCGTCGCCAGTGGCTCCCGCGTCAGCACAAACCCGCCCACGTGGATGGAGCGATGGCGGGGGAGGTCGTGGAGGGATTGCGCTATACGCTGTGCACTGTGCGCTGTGCGTTCTGCGCTGTGCGCCTCACTGTCCATCTGTCCATCTGTCCATCTGTCCATCTCTCCCACTTCCGCCATCACATCCCCCTCCTCCGCCGAATAGCCCAGCACCCGCGCCGCATCGCGTATCGCGCTGCGCTCGCGCCAGGTAATCTGTTCACACACCATCGCCGCGTGCTCACGGCCGTAGCGCTGGTACACATACTGGATGACGCGTTCCCGCTCCTGGTGGGCAAAGTCGAGATCGATATCGGGCGCTTCACGCCGGTCCTCGCTCAGGAAGCGCTCGAACAGCAGCTCCATGGCGACGGGATCGATGGCGGTGATGCCGAGACAGTAGCAGACGGCGGAATTGGCGGCGGAGCCCCGGCCCTGGCAGAGGATCCCCTCACGACGGGCAAAGCGCACGATGTCCCAGACAATGAGGAAGTAGCCGGCGAAGTCGAGTCGCTTGATCAGCTCCAGCTCATGGGTAAGCTGTCGGCGCTGGGCGAGGGTGATGTCACGGCCCCAACGCTCGCGGGCGCCCTGCGCCACGAGCCGCGCGAGATACTCATCGGCGGTGACGCCGGGCGGCAGGGGAAAATCCGGCATCGCCGGCTTGAGCTGCTCCAGCCGGAAGGCGCAACGTTCGCCGATCTCGACGCTCGCATGCAGGCCCGCGGTGTCATGCTGCCAGCGCCGGGCGTGCTGGGCCGGATGCTTGAGGTACCACTCGCCGCTGGGACGCAGCCGGCTCCCCATTTCCTCGAGCGTCCGCTGGTGGCGCAGCGCCGTGAGTACATCATGCGTGCGCCATTCATCGGGGTGGGCATAGTGCACGTCGTTGGTCACCACCCACGGCACATCGAGGTAGTGCGCGATGCGCTGCAGCGCAGGCACCACGGCGCGCTCTTCTTCCAGGCTGTGGTCCCAGCACTCGATGGCGAGCCGGCCATCGAACATCTCGCGCAGCTGCGCGGCGGCCGTGCGCGCTGCCGCTTCATTGTCATGTGCCACCAGTGACGGCACCCGTCCCCGAAGGCAGCCGGTGAGCGCAAAGATTCCCCGTGCATGATCCGCAAGCAGTTCCGGTGTCACCGCCGGCTCGCCACGCGGCAGCTCCATCCGGCTTCGCGTGATCAGCTGGCAGAGGTTGCCGTACCCCTCGCGCGACTCGGCCAGCAGGGTGAGATGGGTGAGTTCATCATCCCACAGCACTGTAAGCTCAGTACCAAGAATGGCCGCGAGTCCCGCCTCACGCGCCGCCTCGGCGAACCGCACCGCCCCACCCATCTCGTTGTGGTCGGTGAGCGCGAGCGCGCGATAGCCCAGCGCCTTGGCGCTTTCCACCAGCTGTTCGGGCGTGGACGCGCCGTCGAGCAGCGAGAAGCAGGAGTGGGTGTGGAGTTCGGTGTAGGGCATGGGGCATGGGGCATGGGGCGTGGGGCGTGGGGTCTCATGCCCCAAGCCTCACGCCCCACGCCCATCAGTCATTCCATCCCTCCACCCACCACCGCCCGGT
>DASSOW010000438.1:0-12428 GCA_035700175.1 Gemmatimonadales bacterium
GCATCTGGCAATGCAACTGACCGCATAGAGTAATGTGATCCGGGTCACTTGGGAAGAGCTAGGGGCCAGGGATCAAGGGTCAGGGACCAGGGATGAAGGACGAACGCCTGTCGCTCAACCCTGACCCCTAGCCCCTAACCCCCAACAACCATCTCCTTCTGCGCCTCCCCCGGCGTCACCACCGGGCCATCCTTCCCCCAGTACATGTTCACCTCACTGCGGACCCCGAACTCGCCCGGCAGGTAGATCCCCGGCTCCACCGAAAATCCCACCCCTGGCATCAGCGCCCGGTCGTCATGCGTCTCGTAGTCGTCCAGATGGGGACCACTGCCGTGCAGCTCACGGTCAATCGAGTGACCCGTGCGATGCACGAAATATGACCCAAACCCTGCTGCTTCAATCACTTGCCGAGCCGCCCGGTCACCGTCCGCCCCGGCCACCGTCTCCCCGGCACGGGCCTTCTCCTGGATTGTCTGGCACGCCGCCTCCCGCGCCCGCCGCACCGTGTCCCAGACCCGCAGCACCCGCTCCGGCGGGTTCGGACCCGAGAAACCCATCCACGTCTGGTCGGCGAAGACGGTTTCGAGCGACCGGCCGCCCCAGAGGTCGAGCAGGACGACCTGGTTATGCTCCAGCGTCAGGTCGTGCCCGGCCTTGGGTTCATAGTGGGGATTCGCGGCATTGGGGCCGAACCCCACGATCGGCGGATGATCGAACACCAGCCCTGCCGCCTGAATGGCCTTCGCCACCCGCTGCTGCAGCGCGCTTTCGGTGAGTCCCGTTCCCCCCTGATTCACTGCCCACCCGAGGGCGTCGAGCGCCACGGTCCGGAGCGCCTCGGCAGCGTAAAGGTGATCGTCCAGCTCGCTGGGCTCCCACCGCGCGGCCATGGCCGTGACCAGCGCGCCCGAGGGGACGATCCGCGCGCCCAGTCTGGTGAGCAGCTGCACCACGCCCCACGGCACCCGGTCCAGATAGGGCACCGCGTCGTCCGGGGAGACCTCCATGGCCAGCGTCCGCCCCGCCACCACCTCACGAAGCGCATCGTGCAGCTCTTCCCAGCGAGCATACGGAATGACCCTTCCGTCGAAATCGGCAAAGGGCTGCATCTCGATCCGGTGCACCACCGCGACCGGTTCGCCCTCTTTCGGCAGCAGCACGAAAAGCCGTCGCGTGGCCATCCCCGAGATTCCCAGCACCCGCGAAACCACTGGATTGACGCCGTGAAAGTCGAACAGCAGCCAGGCATCGGCGCCGGCGGCATCCAGCCCACGTGCGAGCGCCTCGCGATCGATCATCCGTAATCCTCCGCCGGCGCTCCGCGCCAGATGCAGTCAGGGTCGCCGCGGCCTCGGCAGGCGACATGATAGAGTACTCCCTCAAACCCGGTAACCAGCCGCAGCAGCTCGCCGAACGCCGCCCCGTAGAAGCCGCAGGCCCCACCGTCGGGCCATGCGCGGACGCTGAGCGGATCACCCAGCCGAACTTCCGCCTCCGGCTCGGGAAACCGAAGGTCGGCACCGAACGTTTCCCGGGCAATCGTCGTGGCGCCACGCCAGGCAGCGCGGCCGCCGAGGCGGGCGCGGGCGCGGGCAAACGAAGTGTCGGCAGCATAGCGCGCCGCCCGGCGCCCGGCATCGGCAAAGACCAGATCGGCGTCGGTGCGCCGGCCCACCAGCCGGAAGACGCTGATGGCCTCGTCCACCGGCAGGGTCTCGTTCCGCTCGACCTGCTCATGATAGCGACGGATCTGCGCCGCCACGGTGCTCGAAAGACCGAGTCGCCGGGCACCAAGCTCAGGCGAGATGTCGGTCAGGCCGTCCGCAAGCGGCGTATCGAGATTGCGGATGGCTTCGAGGAGACTGAGCGGGATGGCCGCAGGAACGGAGTTCGGGGTCAGGAGAGCTCCAATCATGACGGCTAGACGGCTGGGCGGCTAGACGGCTGGGGGCTGATTTGGCTGCGTGGGACGAAACTAATGGTCGAACCGGCTAGCCGACCAGCCGTCCTGCCGCCTAGGTTTCTCCCATGACCACTTCGACCAGCGGTGAGCGGGCGACCTTTGAGCAGGAGGCGCTGGCACAGCTCGACACGCTTTATCGGGCTGCCCTGCGCTTCACCAATGACCCGAGCAGGGCGGAGGACCTGGTGCAGGACACCATGTTGCGCGCCTTTCGGGCCTGGAAGAGTTACCGGGCCGGATCCAACGCGCGCGCCTGGCTCCTCACCATCCTGCGCAACACGTTCATCAACGATTACCGGCGCGCTCGTCGCGAACCGGTGGCCATGGACCTTGACGTCGCCGAGTCCCTGGCGCTGCCCGAGTCAGCGCGGGACATGGATCCGGAAGGCGAATTCTTCTCCCGGATCGTCGACCAGAAGGTGCTGGATGCGGTGGACAGCCTGCCGCCGGATTTCAGGGAAGTACTGGTGCTGAGTGACATGGAAGGACTGGCGTATGCCGACATTGCCGCAATGCTTGAGATTCCCGTGGGAACGGTGAAGTCCCGCCTCTTCCGCGCCCGGCGGCAGCTGCAGCGCATGCTCTATGATCACGCCGTGGAGATGGGCTACATCACGCCGCGCGCCGGCTCCGGATCGGAGGCATCATGAGCGAAGACCGGGTGAACTGCCGCGAGGCACTCGAGCAGCTGCAGGACTACCTGCACCAGGAAGCCTCGCCCGAGCTGGCGCGAAAGATCGAACGCCATCTGGAGGTCTGCGCCCCGTGCCTGCACCATGCCCAGTTCGAGCGGAACTTCCAGGCGCTCCTCGGCGCCACGGCGGCGGAGATCCGCTGTCCCGACGCGCTCAGGCAGCGGATCCGGGATGCCCTGGAAAGGGAGTCATAGGTCGCAGGTCGCAGGAAGCGTGTCTTGAGACCTGAGACCTGCGACCCTCCTCCATGCCTCCCCTGCTCACGGCGTCCGGTACAGCCGGGGCCATCGTGGTGGGCGCACTGGCGCTCGCCGCCACCGGCTGGCCAGGCCTGCTCCTGCTGTTCGCCTTTTTCCTTCCCTCCAGTCTCGTCTCCCGCGTCTCGCGTCCCCCCGAGGGCGGCCTCGATCCCAAGGGGGAACAACGTGACGCCTGGCAGGTGTTTGCCAATGGGCTGGCGCCCTCGCTGGGCGCGGCGCTCGCTGCGTGGGCCGGTGCGCTTGATCTTGCCTGGATGATCCTGCTGGGCGGTCTCTCGGTTGCCGCCGCCGATACCTGGGCGACAGCCATTGGCAGCCGGAGCCGCAGGCCACCTCGTCACCTGCTGACGGGCCGCACGGTGCCGCGCGGCACTAACGGCGGCGTCACCATCCTCGGCACCATCGGCGCCGCCGCAGGCGCGCTGGTCGTTGGGTTCACCGCGCTGGTCGGGCCCGCAGCCCGGCCCGTGCTCTCGGCCATTATCATTGGAGTGGCAGGCATGTTCCTCGACGCCGCACTGGGCAGCGCGTTGCAGGGACGGTTCCATTGCGAGCGATGCGACCAGCCCAGTGAATGGCCGCGTCACCGGTGCGGCAACCGCACCGTTCTGGTTGGAGGTATCGCATGGCTCACCAACGATGCTGTCAACGCGATGGCGACGCTGGCCGGCGCGCTGGCCGGCGCCGCCTGGTGGGCGCTCTCGCCGCGTTGACGCTGCTGCTTGGCGCTTGCAGCGCAGAAACCACGGCACCCGCAACAGGCGGCCCGCCGCTCGACTTTCCCTCAGGAGTGAGCGGCGGTGGCCAGGCCAATACCGCATCCGCCGTCGTGGGCACCTGGCGGCGCTTTGACGTGCTGTCCGCGGACGATAGCGCCGACATCATCACCCAGACGACGGAATGGGCGTTCGATTCCACCGGCGCATGCGAGCGCACCATCACCACATTCGATGCGGTCGAGGGTTTCCCGCGAGCCAGCCAGCGCGATTGCACCTGGGACACCAGCGTGCAGGAGATCACGCTCCACTGGAGCGACGGCGAGGTGAACACATTCTCGCTCACCTTTGCCGGATTCGATCCCGACCGCATGGTGCTGGATGGCTTCGAATACCAGCGCATCAGCTGACGTCCTGATCGTCGGCGCCGGGCCGGCCGGCGCCGCCAGCGCCATCCTCCTGGCGCGCGCCGGTTGCCAGGTAATCCTGGCTGACCGCGCCCGCTTCCCGCGTGACAAGCCCTGCTCCGAGTTCATCAGCCCCGAAGGGGTGCGGGTGCTGGAGCGCCTTGGCGTGCTGGACTCGCTCGAGGCCGGTGACACGGAGCCATTGCACGGGCTCACCGTCCACGCGTCGAGGGGAAGCCACCTTACGGGTCTCTTCGCGCGCGCCGCCGTCAAGCCCTGGCGCGACACCGGCCTCAGCGTCCGCCGCTCGACCCTGGACGCACGACTCGTTCAAGCCGCGTGGGAGGCGGGGGTGGAGGTGCGGGAGGGGCTGAGGTGCGTGGAGCTGCTGGGCGGACACGGCGGACGGGGCGGACAAGACGGACGGGGCGGACAACAACCCGGCCGTCCTGTCCGCCCTGCCCATCCCGTCACCGGTGCCTTCTTCCGCGACGACGCCGGTCGCTCCGTTCGCATTTCCGCCCGCCTCACCATCGGCGCCGACGGGATCCGATCGCGGGTAGCACGAGCGCTGGGAGGCACCCGGCGCGGACTCCTGCGGCGGTACGCCTTCGTGACGCACATGCGTGGCGTGCGAGCGCTGCCCGGCCAGGCGGAGATGTTTGTCATGGAGAACGGATACGTCGGGATCAATCCCGTGGGCGGCGGCCTCACCAATGTGGCGCTCGTCGTACCCGCGGCACTGGCGCGCGACGCGCGAGGCGACCCCTCGGCATTCCTGCTCGCGCATTGCCACCGCCACCCCTTGGTCTCGGCGCGGCTCGCCAACGCATCGCTGGCAGAGCCAGTACGTGTCACGGGACCCTTCGACGTCCGTGCCCAGCGCGTGACTGCGGATGGAGCAGCGCTGGTGGGAGATGCCGCCGACTTCTTCGACCCGTTCACCGGCGACGGCATCGTGAGCGCGCTGCGCGGCGCGGAGCTGTTGGCCGCTGTGGTTCCTTCGGTGCTCGCGGAGCGAGGTGTCGTGTCGCGCACGAGCCTGCGCAAATACCGAAAGGCGCGCAGGCAGGCGTTCGCCGGCAAGCGCGCCGTCGCTCGGCTCATCGCCTATGCCATGCATTGCCCGGTGCTCTTCGATCGCGCGGTGGCGCGGCTCGAGCGGCGAGAGGGCATGGCCCACACGCTCATCGGCGTCACCGGAGAATTTGTACCCGCCCGCGCCGTGCTCAACCCCGCCTTCCTCGGCCGGATGGTCCTCTGATGTCCACGAACTTCGACGTCGCACCACCGCTCTTCCGCCAGCTGCTGGGGCGCTTCGCCACCGGCGTCACCGTCATCACGGTCACAAGCCCGGACGATGGCGGGCCACGTGGCATGACCGCGAGCAGCGTGGCGTCTGTGTCGCTCATGCCGCCGCTCCTCTCGGTCTGCGTCGAGAAGGAAGCGGTACTGCATGACCTGCTCGTCCAGTCGCCCACGTTCGCCGTCAATGTCCTGGCGGAAGCGCAGGAAGAACTTTCCCGGCGCTTTGCGGGCCCGCAGACCGCGTCGTTCGATGGCGTTGGGTATCACGTGAGCGACCGCGGACTGGTGCTGCTGGACGGGGCGGTGGCGCACATCGAATGCCGCCGAGTGGCCACCCACGCCGCCGGTGACCACACGATCCTGCTTGGGGGCGTCGTGGGCGGCGCCGCGCACGATGGCCGGCCACTGCTGCATTTCAGGGGTGGCTATGCGTCGCTGGGGTAGGACGAACGCCGTGGGGGAGTCGACGGTCAACGGTCAACGTTCGACCGTCGACCGTCGACCGTCAACTCTCCACTCCCATCCCACCGGCACCGAACTCCTTGACGACGCGTCCGCCGACGATGCACAGGTGCGTGAATCGCTGCGCAACATTGCGCGGGCCAATCGGTGGTTCGGCGGGGCGCATGCGGTGCGCTGGGCGGTGACACAACTGGTTCGGGATGCGCCGGCTGGTGCGTCGCTGATACTGCTCGACGTTGGCGCGGGCGCCGGAGACCTGGCCCGTGCCGCCGAGTCGGTGGCCCGGGCGCGCGGAGTAAAGCTCGATGTCTTGTGCCTGGACCGTCATCGAGTCGCCGCCAGCCTGGCGAAGGCGGCGGGCTATGCGTCGCTCGTGTCAGATGCCGGCGCGCTCCCGCTGGCAGACCAGTCGGTAGACATCCTGCTGCTGAGCCAGCTGGTACATCACTTTGACCGGCCTTCGGCGGAGCGGCTGCTGCGCGAGTCGGCGCGGGTGGCCAGGCGCGGCATCATCGTGTCCGACCTGCAGCCCTCATGGATTGCGGCCGCGCTGTTCCGTCCCGCGGCGCGAGCTCTTGGCTTTGATCGCATCACCATCCACGACGGGCTCACCTCATTGCGACGTGCCTACTCGAGGACGGAACTCGCGGGGCTCATGCAGCGCGCGGGCCTGCCCGCCCGTGTGATGCGTCGCCCGGGCTGGCGCCTCGTGGGGCTGGCGACCTTGTCGTGAGGACCCTCGACCATCGCACGATACGGGCGT
The DNA here is from genome assembly GCA_035700175.1 of Gemmatimonadales bacterium. Lineage (GTDB taxonomy): Bacteria > Gemmatimonadota > Gemmatimonadetes > Gemmatimonadales > GWC2-71-9 > CAMLHP01. The sequence continues at coordinate 6,575 of DASSOW010000438.1, forward strand.
CGCCGGCGGCGGTTCATGCTGCGGCGTGCGCGGTCGAAGAATGGCCGCGGCTGCTGTCCCACTACCGTCGGGTCCGCGTCCTCGAACGCCGCTCCGACGGCAGCAGTATTGTCGAGATGGCCGCAGTGAGGCCATTCGGCGTTGCGCGATGGCCGGTCTGGTGGGTGTCAGAGATGCGTAGTGATACCGAGGCGCAAACGGTCACCTATCGCCATATCAAGGGCATCACCCGCGGCATGGACGTGGAATGGCGCGTGGTGCAGGGCCGGGACGGCACGGACGTCACCATCGAGCATCGCTGGCCCGGACCTCACTGGCCAGTCATCGGCGGAGCCGTTGCCGAGTTGGTCATTGGACCGGTGTTCATTCATGGCATTGCGTCGCGCACGCTGGCGGGATTGGCGGCGGTGGTGGAATCGGCGCGTGATGCAGAGATCGTTGCAGGGCGACCGTAGGGGCGGCCCGCGGGCCGCCCCTACCGTGCCCGCCCGGACCGGGCCTCGTGACGGAATTCGCGCGGGCCGCCCTAACCATTCAAGATCGGATTTTGGATTCATATGCCCCACGCCCGCCGCGTCGTCGTCACCGGTATCGGCGCCATCACGCCGATCGGCATCGGGGCGCCGGCGCTTGCCGCCGGGCTGCGCGCCGGCCGCTCGGCGGTGCGCGCCATCACTCGCTTTGATCCCTCGCCCTTCCACTCCCGCATTGCCGCCGAGGTATCCGACTTCGTGCCAGGGGACCACATCGAGCAGCGCAAGGTCCGGCGGTTCGATCGCTTCGCCCAGTTCAGCGTGGCCGCCGCCCGCTTGGCTCTGGCCGACGCAGCCCTCGAACTGGCCCGGGAAGATCGGGACCGCGTCGGCGCCATGATGGGTACGGCGCTCGGCGGCGTGGCGCATGGCGAGGCACAGTCGCTCAAGTTCTACAGCGAGGGGCCGAAGGCCGTGGATCCGGGCCTGGCGCTCACCGTCTTTGCCGGGGCGGCCAGCTGCAACATCGCCATCGAGTTCGGCGTCTGCGGCCCCAATGCCACCAACGGGATGAGCTGTGCATCTGGTACCATTGCGGTGGGCGAAGCCTATCGGGCCATCCTGCTGGGTGACGCGGACGTGATGATCGCCGGCGGCGCCGAGGCGCCGCTGGCGCCGCTCTGCTTCGGCGCGTTTGCCATCATCCGCGCCATGTCAACCCGGAATGATGACCCTTCCCACGCGAGCCGCCCGTTCGACGTCAGCCGCGACGGATTCGTGATGGGAGAGGGCGCGGCGGTGCTGGTGCTGGAGGAACGGAGCCGGGCACTGGCGCGCGGTGCGCCCATCTACGTCGAGATCTGTGGCTACGGCCTGACCAACGACGCACATCACATGACGGCCCCGCGCCCGGATGGCCGCCAGGCGGCTCGCGCCATGCGGCTCGCACTGGGAACGGTGGCGCCTGATGAGGTCGGCTACGTGAATGCCCACGCCTCATCGACCCCGCTCAACGATCCGACCGAATCGTCCTCGGTGCGTCAGGTCTTCGGCGACCATGTGCAGCGGCTACCGGTGAGCGGCACCAAGGGCTTCTATGGCCACGCCTTGGGCGCGAGCGGCGCCATCGAGGCAGCCATCTGCGCGCTTTCGAGCCGGGACCGCTGGCTGCCGCCAACCATCAACCTCGACGTGGCCGACCCGGCCTGCGACCTCGATCACGTGCGCGGCGCCGGCCGGGTGGCGGACCCTGAGTACCTGCTGAGCAACTCCTTCGGCTTCGGCGGCATCAACGCGGCCCTGCTCTTCAGGCGGGCGGACGGCCGCTGAGCCGCTTGTACCACCGGCGGTGGCGCCGTAGATTCGCCCCGTCCCCACTCCTTCACGAGGTTCCTGCATGCCCGGTTACAGTCGTCGGTTCATCGCCGAGCTTCTCGGTACCTTCACGCTGGTCTACTTCGGCTGTGCGGCCGTCATTGCCAATGCCTACCCCGGCGCGGGCTTCGGGCTGCTCGGCGTGGCGCTGGCCCACGCGCTGGCCCTGTCCATCGGCGTGACCGCCACCATGAACATCTCCGGCGGCCACCTGAATCCGGCGGTTACCATCGGGCTCCTGGCTGGGCGGCGGGTGACCCTGCCAGTGGCTGGCGTGCATCTGCTGGCGCAGGTGGCGGCGGCCGCGCTGGCGGCGCTGGCGCTCAAGGCGTCATTCCCGCACGGGGTTGCCAAGGTGGTGGGTTACGGCGTCCCGCAGCTCAACATCAACATCGGGACCTGGGAGGGAATCTTCCTGGAGGGTCTCGGCGCCTTCTTCCTGGTCAGCGCGGTGTACGGCACTGCCGTCGCGCCCACGGCACCCAAGGTGGGCGGCTTCGGCATCGGCCTCTCGCTGCTGTTCATCATCCTTGCCATCGGTCCGCTCACCGGTGCGTCGGTCAATCCGGCCCGCGCCCTCGGCCCCGCCATCGCGTCGGGCCAGTGGACGGCGCAGGCGGTCTACTGGATTGGCCCCATCATCGGCGGCATTCTGGCGGCGCTGGTGTGGGAGTTTGGGTTGATTGGGAGGGAGAAGGTGGCTGATTGAGAAAAGGGGTTAGGGATCAGGGGTCAGGGACCAGGGCGGTACGAGTGGCGCTCGTCCCTCCACCCTGACCCCTAACCCCTAATCCCTAGCCCCTAATCCCTGGTCCCTCTCCTGATCTTCCCCGCAAGACGCAACCAATACCCCACCAGCACCACCGCTGTCACCACATACGCCGCGATCATGTAGCCGGCGTTCTGGGGTGTCTCATGCATCGGCGCGATCCTCCTGCGCAGCGGCCCGCGCATGGGCGATGAGTCCCAGCCCGTAGCGTGCCGTCACGAAGCCGACGTAAAGCACCAGGTCAACCGCAAAGGCAATCAGCAGGGTGCGGAGCATCGAGCCTGGCAACGAGGGTGCGCTGGGCTTGAGCACTACCGGCATTGGGTGGATGGTGCGGAAGAGATAGACACTCAGGTGCACAAACGGCACCAGCAGAAAGCCGAGGATGGCCACCACCGCGCTGTAACGGGCGCGTTCGCCAGCGTCAGGCACCGCAGCCCGCAGCGACAGATAGCCCACGAAGAGAAAGAACAGGAAGAGCGTCAGGGTGAGCCGCGCGTCCCATTGCCACCAGGCGCCCCAGATCGGCTTGGCCCAGAGCGGGCCGGTCGTCAGCATGATGATGCTGAACACGACACCCACCTCCGCGGACGATGCCGCGAAGAGATCGAGCCGCTCATCGCGCAGCCAGAGGTAGAGCGCGCTGGTAATGCCGACAATCGAGAACACCAGCAGTGAGGTCCACGCTGCCGGCACGTGAAGGTAGAAGATCTTCTGCGCCAGCCCCTGACTGACCTCCATGGGGGTGAAGCCCTGGGCCAGGACATACACGCCCGCCAGCAGCACCAGCCCCAGCGCGGCAATCGCCTGGCCGCGGTGCGCAATGGCAAGTCCTCGAGCTCTGTCGGCGTTCATTCGTCGGCCACGGCAGGAAAAATGAGTACGGAAATCGTCACGAACACGACGTCATAGACCGCGAGTAACCTAAGCCACCCCCACAGCTCGCTCAACGGACGGTCCGCAAACAGCCGGGCCGTCACCTGCACCGCGCCGATTACCGGCGGCAGCATGAACGGGAGCAGGAGCAGCGGCAGCATGAGCTCGGCGAAGCGCGTGCGCACCGCCATGGCGCTGAGCAACGTCCCCACCGCCACGAATCCGATCGTGGCCAGCGCCGTCACCAGCAGCAGCGGCCCGAGAATGTGCCAGACAGGCCGGTTGAAGAAGAGCACGAAGAGCGGCAGCGCCACCGCTTCCACGACGCCCACGAAGGCCAGGTTGGCAAGCAGCTTCCCGGTGTAGATCGCTTCCCGCGGCATCGGTGCGAGGCGCAGGAGGTCGAGCGCGCCGTGTTCCTTCTCGATGGCGAACGCACGATTCAGCGTGGTCATGGCCCCGAACGCAAAGGTGATCCACAACGCACTGGGCGCGAGGTCCGCCACGCCGAGGCGGGTGGGATCGCGCGCAAAGTTGAACACCACCAGGACCAGCGCGGCGAACACCAGCGCCGAGGTGAGCGCGGTGCGGCTTCGCAGCTCCGCCCGGATATCGCGGGCCGCCAGCGCCAGGGCGCCACGCAGTCCGCTAGCCAACGCCCAGCTCCGCGAGTGGCTGCGTGATGGCGGGGGAGTTGCCTGCCGTCGGTGCGTCGAGCACCACCCGGCCGCCGCGCAGTCCCACCACCCTGGTCGCCACCTCCCACACTTCCTCCGGCTGGTGCGACACCACGACCACCGCGCCGCCTCGCCCGGCCACGCCGGCAATGGTGGCGCGGAGGGCGGCGCTGGCCGCCGCGTCCAGTCCGGAAAACGGTTCGTCGAGGAGCACGATGTCGGGCTCATGGAGCAGTGCGCGGGCAATGGCGGCGCGCTGTTGCATGCCCCGGCTTAGCGCGGGCGGAAGGTCGCCGGAGCGGGCACCCAGCCCCGCGCGCTCCAGTGCGGCGGCTGCCACCTGCGCCGGGTGGGACATGCCGTAGAGCCGGGCTGCAAAGGCGAGGTTCTCAAGCAGGGTGAGGTCGTCGTGCAGCCAGGTCTGGTGCGCCACCATGCCGATGCGGCGACGCGAGGCCGGGTCACCAGCACGCAATGTCCGGCCACCCACCTGTACCGTTCCCCGCGTGGGACGCGCGAGCCCGGCGAGGCAGTGCAGCAGCGTGGTCTTGCCGGCGCCGTTTGGGCCGGCGAGAAGAACTGCTTCCCCGACATCCACCACAAGCGAAACGCCCGCCAAAGCGCGGCGGGCGCCGAATGCGCGTTCGAGATCTATGGCGGTGAGGAGTGAGCCGTCAGATGGCCGCATCAATGCGGGCGCCGAGCTCGTCCAGGCGGAAAGGCTTCACGATATAATCGGTGTAGGGCACGTCGAGGAGCTGCAACTGGGGTTCGATACTGAGGAATGCGGTGGCGATGATGACAGGAAGTTCGGGCTGGGTTTCGTGAATTTCCCTCAGCAGCGCTACCCCATCGGTGTCAGGTAGACGCATGTCCAGCACGGCGACATCCGGTGTTGCTTCCGCCAGGCGTTCCAGGGCTTCGGCGCCGGAAGAGGCGAACGTCAGGTCGTACCGTGAGGAAAAGAAGCGCTTGTAATGATCTCGAAGGGCGGGCTCGTCCTCGACGATCAGGACATGCCGCCGCGCGGGCCGTTCAGCCATATCTCCAAGCCGTGAGCGGGCCTGTGTCCGATGCTCATGGCGCCCGCCCGACCGCAGCGGCGCCAGCCATCGTGCAACACTAATGGAGAGTATCGGCATTGGCTAGGTTGGTCTCAGGTCTCAGGTCGCAGGTCTCAGGACTTGCGACCTGTGACTTGCGACTGCTGGCCCGCGAGCCTTACTCCAACTGAAAGAGATCCACGAGCTTCGTCAGCGTCAGCAGGAAGCGGAGCTCGTCATTTGCATTCCGGAGCACCACCGGCACCCGGCGCTCGCTGGCGTGGCGCTGGACCAGCATGAGGACACCCAGCCCCGCGGAGTCCACGGTCCGGGTCCCGGCCAGTTCGATCACCAGGGGCCCGTCGCCTTCCGGCATGGTTTCGAGCGCCTGGACAGCGGCTCGGCGAAATTCGACGCGGGTATCGAGCCCCAGGTTGACCGGGGCCATGAGTGCACGCGCTTCCATCTGGATGGCCTTCACGCTACCTCCCAGGCCCGATGAAAGCGTCGCGCCAATGTTTCGTGCGCGGCCGGTCTGCGTTCGGCACCGAGCTATCCTGCGGCAGACTGCATGCGCCGGCAGGACCTCCAGTTTTGCGGCCCCGGATTACTCCGGGTGTGCTCTTATCGGGCAGATCAGAT
>DASSOW010000439.1:0-8284 GCA_035700175.1 Gemmatimonadales bacterium
CTTTGGCATCACGGCACAGATGCGCCGCGCCGCGGTTTCAGTCATGTCTAATATCGCCGAAGGTTGCGGACGCGGAACTGATCGGCACTTCCGTGCATTCCTCCGGATCGCTCGAGGATCGCTCCACGAACTCGAAAGCCAGTGCCAGCTGGCGGAGCGGTTGGGCTTCTGCTCGGCCGAAGCGACAAGGGAAGCGTTGCAGATCAGCGATCGGACGGGCCGGCAGCTCTATCGTCTCCTACGCTCCTTGACCCATGACCCATGACCCACGACCCACGACCCACGACCCACGACCCACGACCCGCCCCCTTGCGCATCCGACAGCAGTTCGATAGTTATTAAACTATGTACTCAACTGGACCTCTCCTCAGCCAGCGGCAGTTCGAGGCGATCGCCAAGGCCTTGGCGGATCCTCGGCGGTTTCACCTGCTCGAGACCATTTCCGGGTCCGAGGACTATCCCTGCTCCAGGCTCTGCGAGGAATTTCCCGTCAGCAAGGCGACTATCTCCCATCATCTCAAGGAGTTGCTGCGCGCTGGCCTGGTCGAGGCGGAGCGGGATGGACAGTACATGCACTACCGGGCCCGCCGGGACGTGCTGGCCGCCTATTCGGCCACCCTGCAGGAGCGCCTGGCAGCGAAAGGACTCCCCGTCCTGCCAGTCGAGTAGTACCGCAGTGTGAAAAGCTGGCGAGGCGTAAAAACGTGTGGTTGAAGGATTTATGCGTAGTAACAGTTAGATAGTTGTACAACTATATACAGCCAAACGCCCTTTGGGTGTCACCGGAGGAAGCTGGGATGAGTCAGTCGCAAAGTCGCCGCAGGTCCTGGATCCGAGCCCTGAGCCTGATCGGCGCTGTTCTGGGGACCGGGATCGCCCTGACGGCATGGAAGAACCACGCGCTTCGGGCCAGCAGCGCACCCGGCCCGGGCATCGAGCCCGCTGAAGCTGTCAGCACAGCCATCGCGCAGTCCCATCCGCACCGCAGCACGGTCAGCGCGATCGGCACGGTGCGCGCACTTCGTTCCATCACCCTGCGCAATGAGCTGCCGGGGAGCGTCCGCCGGGTCGCCCTCACACCCGGCCGTATCGTCGAGCCGGGCGACGTGCTCGTGGCGCTCGACGTCTCCGTAGAAACCGCCGACCTGCACGCGCGCCAGGCGCAGCTGGCCCTTGCGCAGACCACGCTCGACCGGATGCTGTCGCTGGTCGCTCGGCGCGCTGTGTCCCAGGAAGATGTGGACCGCGCCCGCTCCGAGCGCGACGTGGCCGCCGCCGAAATCGAGCGCATCAAAGCCACCATCGAACGCAAGACCATTCGCGCCCCGTTCCGTGCGCGGATCGGCCTCTCCGATGTGCACGTGGGCCAGTATCTGTCCGAGGGCACCGACCTGACCACGCTGCAGAGCGTCGAGTCATCGGTGCACGTGGACTTCGCGGTGTCGCAGTCCGTTGCATCCGCGCTGGCTGTCGGTGACACGGTGCAGGTAGAAGCAATGGCTGGTGGGGAACCCGCATCCGCCCGGATCGAGGCCATCGATGCCCTGGTGGATCAGACCACCCGCAACGCCGAGGTTCGCGCGCGGGTGAGCCACGATCGCGTCGCGGCCCCGGGTGCCTCGGTGCGGGTGACCGTGCCGCTGGGCGAGCCGAGGCCGGCTGTCGGCATTCCAGCGAGTGCGCTGCGGCGTGGGCCTGAGGGAACCCACGTGTGGGTGATCGAGGCGGACAGCGCCAGCAAGCCCCGCGCGCACCTGCGTCCGGTCGTGGCGGGCGACGTGCTGGGCGACGAAGTCCTCATCCTGCGCGGCATCGACGCGGGCGATACGGTGGCCGCGTCAGGATCATTCAAGCTGCGTGATGGCGCACTGGTGGCATCGCAGGTCGCCACGGCGGAGGGTCGCTGATGTCGCACTCGCCTCGCCGGGCCATCACCGACCTGTTCATCCGTCATCCGGTGATCGCGCTGGTGGTCAACATCGCGATCGTCCTGACCGGCTGGCGCGCGCTCACGTCGCTGCCCGTTCAGCAGTACCCGCAGATCGAAAGTTCATCCGTCGTCATCAGCACGGTCTACTACGGCGCCAGCGCCGAGACCGTGCGGGGATTCCTCACCACCCCGATCGAGCGCGCCGTGTCGGCCATTGGCGGCGTGGACTACGTCGAGTCCACCAGTCGCGCCGGCGTCAGCACAGTCACCGTGCGGCTCAAGCTCAACTACGACGCGACGGCCGCGCTGGCCGAAGTGACCGCGCGCCTGCAGCAGGTGCGCTCCGAGCTCCCGCCCCAGGCGGAGCCGCCCACGGTGGAAGTGCAGCGGACCGACCGGCCCTATGCGTCGTTCTATCTGGGCTTCACGTCGAACGATCGTACCGCGCCGGAGCTCACCGACTGGCTCACCCGCACGCTCCAGCCGCAGTTCTCCACCATGGAAGGTGTGCAGCGGATACAGGTGCTGGGCCAGCCGCTGGCGATGCGGGTCTGGATCGAGCCGGACCGTCTTGCCGCGTTCAACCTCGCACCCGGTGACGTCTACGCGGCGCTCCAGCGCAACAACTATCTCGCGGCAGTGGGGCAGACCAAGGGCAACCTGATCCAGGTCAACCTGCTGGCCGATACCGATCTTCGCTCGGCCGACGAGTTCCGCAACCTGATCGTGGCCGATCGTGACGGCGCCGTCGTGCGGCTGAGCGACGTGGCCCGGGTGGAACTGGGCGCCGAAGAAGCGCAGCTCGTGGCCGGCTACAACGAGCAGGAAGCGGTGTACGTCGACGTCTGGCCGCTGCCGGGCGCCAATGAGATCGGCGTGGGCGACCGGCTCACGGCGGAGATGGCACGGATCCAGGCCACGCTCCCCTCCGATATCCAGATGCGGCTGGTCTGGGACGGCACCCGGTTCATGCGCAACGCGCTCCACGAGATCGGCAAGACGCTGGGCGAGACCATGCTCATCGTCGCCATCGTGGTCTTCCTGTTCCTGGGCTCGGTGCGGACCACGATCGTCCCGCTCGTGGCCATGCCGGTGTCGCTGATCGGCGCCGGGCTGGTCATGCTCGCATTCGGCTTCAGCCTCAACCTGCTCACGATCCTGGCGATCGTGCTGTCGGTGGGCCTGGTGGTGGATGACGCGATCGTGGTGGTCGAGAACGTGGAACGCCACGTCCAGAATGGACGATCGCGACTGGACGCAGCGCTCCTCGGCGCGCGGGAGCTGATCGGGCCCATCATTGCGATGACCATCACGCTCGCCGCCGTGTACACGCCGCTCGCCTTCCAGGGCGGGCTCACCGGTTCGCTCTTTCTCGAGTTCGCCATCACCCTCGCGGCGGCGGTCGTGCTCTCCGGTATCGTGGCCGTCACACTGTCGCCGGTGATGAGCGCCAGGCTGGTGCAGACCAGGGACAAGGAAGGGCGGCTCACCCGTCTGGTGAACCACGCCTTCGAGCGGGTGCGTGCCTTCTACGGGCGCCTGCTCGACAGCGCGCTGGAGATGCGGTGGGGCATCGTGGTGGCGTCGCTGCTCATCGCCGCTGCTGCGTGGCCGCTCTACCACTTCTCACGGCGAGAGCTCGCGCCGGTCGAGGACCAGAGTCACATCAGTCTCTTCTTCGAGGCAGCGCCGGACGCGAGTCTGGCGGCCACCCGGCGTGCGACCCAGCAGCTCGCGCGTACCGTCAATGCGTTCCCCGAGAACGAATTCATGTGGTCGCTCACCGCCAACTGGGGCGGCTTCGGCGGCTTCGCGGCCAAGGACTGGGACCAGCGCAGCCGCTCGACCAAGGAACTCTACGGCGAGGTGTACGCCGCCGTCTCGCAGATTCCCGGGCTTCGGGTGTTCCCCCGCCTCGACCCGCCACTTCCGACGCCGGGACAGTACGACGTCGAGCTGGTGCTCGGCAGCGATGCGTCACCCGAGGACCTGCTCGAGACCGTCACGTCGGTGGTGAATGCTGGCTGGCAGAGCGGGAAGTTCCTGTACGTCGACACCGATCTCAAGATCGACCTCCCCCAGGCCACGGTCGTGATCGACCGGGACCAGGTGGCCGACCTGGGGCTCGACCTCGCAAGTGTCGGCCGGGAGCTCGGCACCCTGCTGGGCGGCGGCTATGTGAACCGCTTCAACTGGTTCGACCGCAGCTACAAGGTCATTCCCCAGATCGGCGAGAAGGATCGCGCGACTCTCGCGCCCCTGCTCGACCTCAAGATCAAGACGCCCGGCGGCGAGATGATCCCGGTCTCGACGTTCACCCACATCGAAACCCGCTCCGCGCCGAGGACCCTGAACCGGTTCCAGCAGCGGAACGCGGTCCGGGTCTATGGCGGCGTGAAGCCCGGTGTCACCAAGGATGAAGGGCTCCGCGTGCTGGAGAATGCCGCGCACGCCGTGGCACCGCCGGGCATGACGCTCGATTACGCCGGCGAGTCCCGCCAGATCCGCAAGGAAGGCGGCGCGCTGACCGTCACGCTCGGCTTCGCGGTGATCCTGATCTACCTGGTGCTCGCGGCGCAGTTCCAGAGCTTCCGCGATCCGCTGATCGTGCTGCTGGGATCGGTGCCGCTTGCCATCTCCGGGGCGCTGATCTTCAGCTTCCTCGATCTCACCACCATCAACATCTACTCGCAGGTGGGGCTCATCACGCTGGTCGGGCTCATCGCGAAGAATGGAATCCTGATTGTGGAGTTCGCCAACCGATTGCGGGAGGAAGGGCGGGAGAAGATCGCCGCCATCCGTGAGGCCTCACTCACACGGCTCCGTCCCGTCCTCATGACGACCGCCGCGACCGTGTTCGGGCACCTGCCGCTGGTCTTCGTGACCGGGCCGGGCGCCGCCGCGCGCAACAGCATCGGCATCGTGCTGGTCTCAGGCATGGCGCTCGGAACGCTGTTCACGCTGTTCGTGGTGCCGTCGTTCTACGTCCTCATCGCGGATGAGCATCGTGCCGTCGAGCCTGAGTCCGAGCTGGAGCTGGTGCTGCAGCCGGCGGAGGCGGGCGCCCATGCATAAGGTCATTGCCGTCACGGTTGCGCTCGCGCTGATGCTCACCGCACGCGCACAGGCGCAGGACACGCAGGAGACCGTGTTCTGGCAGCGCCTCGGCGATTCCACGCTGGTTCGCCTCACCGGACAGGCGCTCGCGGCCAATCACGATATCGAAGCCGCCGCGGCTCGCCTTCGCCAGGCGCAGGTGGCACGGCGACAGGCGGGGTTCGATTTCGCCCCGACCATCACTGTCGCCGGCAGCTACACGCAGCAGCACGCAGCCGAAGCGGTCTTCGGATCATCGGTGCCGGAGGGCGGCCTCTGGGATGCCGAGGCGCGCCTGGAGTGGGAGGTCGATGTCTTCGGCCGGCTGCGCCAGCGCTACAAGGGACTGGGGCGCTTCGCCACGTCGGTGCAGGAAGACCTGCGCGACGTGCGCCTGGCGCTCGCATCCGAGGTCGCGGGGACCTACTTCGAGCTTCGCGGAGCCCAGGAGCAGCTGGCGGTGGCACGTCGCAACGCCGAGAACCAGCGCAGCACCCTCCAGCTCACGCGCGACCTGCTCGAGGCGGGACGCGGTGACGATTTCGATACCGAACGCGCGCTGGCGCAGCTGAACAGCACGCTGGCCCGGGTTCCCGTGCTGGAGGCTGGCATCACTGCCTCTGCGAGCAGGCTCGCAGCGCTGCTCGGCGTGGCACCCGATTCCGCCATGCTCGGTATCCGTCCCGATCAGGGCTTTCCGGACCTCCCGCCCGACGTTCCGGTGAATGATGCGGAGGCACTGATTCGGTCCCGCCCTGACGTACGAGCGGCGGAGCGTCGCCTGAGCGCCGAGCACGCGTTTGTCGGTTCGGCGCGAGCGGACTATCTGCCCCGCCTGACGGTCGGGGGAAGCGCGGGGTTCACCGCTGCCTCGTTCAACGATATCGGAAGCACAGGCACCGGGCGGTACGTGATCGGCCCGACCGTCAGCTGGCCGGCCCTGAATCTGGGCCGGGTGAAGGCGTCGGTTGATGCGGCCAGGGCGCTCGAATCGGAAGCGCAGGCGCACTACGACCAGACGGTGCTCGACGCGCGCGGCGAGCTCGCCGCTGCGCAGGCGACCTATGCCGGCGCGCGGAACCGGGTGGACCGACTGGCAGCGGCGGCAGCGGCAAGCCGTCGTGCCGCCGAGCTGGCACGGCTCCGCTTCGAGAGCGGCGTCGAGGATTTCCTGCAGGTGCTCGATGCCGAGCGCTCACTGCTGGCGGCGGAAGATGCCCTGGCTCGTGGTCATGCAGAAGCGGCGGTCGCACTGGTGCAACTCTATCGCGCCATCGGCGGCTAGCAGTCGCGGTCGCGCAGGGTGCGTGGCCGCATGTACATCAATGAGAGGAAGGAAACAACCATGCAGTACGCAGTGAAGCAGTACGCAACGAAGGTGCTCGCCGTGCTGGCGCTGTCCGCGGTGGCACTCAGCCCAGCCGTCGCGCAGGATCGGGCGGTCACGGTGTCGGCCCGGAGTGGTGGTTTCAATGCGATCACAGATCTCGACGACGCCGGTACGCGTTCGTTCGGGAGCACGGGATACAGCGTGGGCGGCGGTGTCAGCGTTGACCTGCATCGGTTCGTCGCCGTACGCGCGGACTTTACCTATGCCCGGAACGAGCTGCAGCAGGATGGCGCCGAGACCGGCACCGACCTCAACCGCTTCTTCTACGAAGCCGCGCTCCAGCTCCAGTATCCCACGTCGTCCGGGCTGATGCCCTACGTGTACGCCGGTGGGGGCGCAGTGACCCTGCATGAGGTGGGGACCAGCGGGGAAAACAAGACCAAGCCCACGGCTGCGTTCGGGCTCGGGCTCAACTATACGGTACCCCGCAGCAATATCGGGTTCTTCGTCGAGGGCCGGAGCTGGCTCTCCAAGCCCAGCGACGCCAGCGGCGCGCTGACCGGTGTGGACAAGACCCAGTATGAGGTGACGTGGACCGGCGGCGTGTCGTATCGGCTGCCGCTGTAGCGGTCGCAAGTCGCAGGTCACAGGTCGCGGGTCTCATGACCCGCGACTTGCGACGTGCGACCCTTCCTGATTCATCCAGCCGTCGAGCCCTCACCCCACAATCACCTTCGCCATCACCCCAAAGGCGCGGAGCAGGCCGATGGTGGTTGCTGTCGCCACGGCGACGATGGCACTCCCGATCCACCACCGGCGACGAGGTGAGGCCTGCAGTGCGCCGATCCACGCGATGCCGGCCCAGAGCAGGCCTTCGATGAAAAACCAGGGTTCATTGAAGAAGATCACCTGGAGGTCGAGCGCCCTCCGGTCAATCTCCTGCCAGAAGGGGTAATCGATGGTCAGCCGTCCGGCGAGACTCGCGACATGCTGGACGATATCGATCAGCGCATGCGAGATGCACCCGACCGCAACGATCCAGCAGAGCAGGAGCAGGAAAGGCCTGCCTCGGCGATGGCGCCACGCCGGCAGCAGCAGCAGCGGCAGGATCGCGAAGGCGAGCACCAGCAGCGCGCCGACCGCGTTGACCTGATGCCAGAGCGGAAGGGAGACCGGCGTACCATGCATGCCGATGGTTCCACCCAGGGCGTAGTAGCCGCGATAGAGCGCATACCAGAGCGCCCAGAAGGCGGCGAGCCGACTGAGCGCGTTGAGTTGCGAGCTATGCCTTGGAACGGCCAAGGACCAGCCGGGCCAGGAAGATGTTGAGGGCGAGCAGCGCCAGCCACATCACCCACGAGCCGGTGCCCTGCATGCGATCGGGCCAGGCGCGAAGGACGCCGAAGACGAAGATCAGCTCTGCCATCACAATGATGGCAAAGATCGGCCAGCGTCGGCGCATTGGTCCTCAGGCCTCCGCTCGTGCGCCTGCTTCGCGCCTCACCAGCAGGAACGCGACGGTCATGAGCAGGTGGATGACCAGGAACAGCTTTGCGGCCGGGCGCGCGTCGCCGCTTGTGACGCCCCAGATGTCCATGGCAGTGACACAGGCGAAACCAACAATGTTGGCGAGCACGATAGCGCGGCGGGCGTCCGAGGGTCCCGCGTTGCGGGCCAGCCAGTTGAGGACGGCGATCCCCACCATGGGACCGCCGAAGAGCCGGAGATATGCCACGAGGGCGGGCGGGGCATCCAGCGGAACCGCATCAACGCCAGCCTGTCGCGGGAACAGCATGAATCCGAGTCCCAGGACACCGAGGTAGATGGCTGAGATTGTCAGGACGGCACGAAGTTTCATGGTAGAGGCTCCGGTTGCGGCGGTGGAGTCGGTGAAGATCGAGCCTTTCGTGCTTTCGAGATTTCGTGTC
>DASSOW010000440.1:0-11861 GCA_035700175.1 Gemmatimonadales bacterium
GACGCCGAGTTCCTCCACGATGATGTCCTTGACCTTCTCTTCAAGGTTGTCCATGTGTTCCTCGTGTTGGGAATTGAGAGCCCGTTCAGATGACCATGCCGCCATCCACCACGAGCACCTGCCCGGTGATGTAGGCCGCCAACGTGGACGCCAGAAAAAGGACGGTGCCCGCCACGTCGTCCGGGCTGCCGAGCCTGCCCAGCGCAATGCTGTCTAATAACGCCTTCCGCGCCTCATCGGGCAAGGCATCGGTCATGTCCGTGGCGATGTAGCCCGGGGCCACGCAATTGGCCGTAATGCCCCGGCTGGCGTACTCCCGGGCTACCGACTTGGTGAACCCCACCAGCCCGGCCTTGCTCGCGGCGTAGTTGGCCTGGCCCTTGTTGCCGGTGAGGCCCACGATGCTGGTGATGTTGATGATGCGCCCGCGGCGGCGCTTCATCATGGGCTTGATGCAGGCCCGCGTGGTCAGGAAGGCGCCCTTGAGGTTGGCGTCGAGGACGGTGTCCCAGTCGTCGTCCGCCAGGCGCAGCAGGATGTTGTCGCGGGTGACGCCGGCATTGTTGACCAGGATATCGATAGCGCCGAGTCCGGCCTCCGCCTCCTGCACCGCCCGCTCCACCTGGGCGGCGTCCGCGACATCGCACGCGAGCGCCAGCGTGCCGTCGCCAATTTCGGCAGCGGCGGACTTCGCCCGGTCCAGGTCCCGCGCCGCGATGGCCACGCGAGCGCCCGCGGCGTAAAGTGCCTTGGCGATGGCGAGGCCAATGCCGCGACTCCCGCCCGTTACGAGCGCGCCCTGTCCGGACAGATCGATCTGGAAAGTCATACAGTCGCAGGCCGTAAGTCGTAGGTCATGCGGTAGCCGTCAGGCGCGCCACGTCTTCAGGTGTTCCCAGCGTCACCGCTTCGACGCCCGGCACGGTCCGGCGCACCAGTCCTGCGAGCACCGCGCCGGGCCCCGCTTCCACGAAGCGCGCTCCAGCTGCCTCGCGCGCCAGCGTCTCCACGCTCGCAACCCAGCGCACCGGCGCCGTGAGCTGTTCCACCAGCCGCGCCCGCGCTTCAGCGGCCGTGCGCACTGGTGTCGCCGTGGCGTTGGCCACCACCGGAAAGCGAGGGTCGGAGAACGCTGTCGCATCGAGCGCCGCTGCGAGGCCGGGTACCGCCGGCTCCATCAGCGGCGAGTGAAAGGCACCGCTCACCTTGAGCGGAATCACACGCTTGGCGCCCATCTCCTTGCAGCGCGCACCGGCCCGCTCCACCGCCCCGGGGTCACCCGAGATGACGGTCTGGTCCGGCGCGTTCTGGTTGGCGGCCACTGCGATCCCCTCGCCGTTCGATGATTCGGAACAGGCGGTCGCCACTTCGGCAGTAGCTAGCCCCAGGACCGCGGCCATGGCGCCGGGGCGCGCCTGCCCCGCCTCGAACATCAGCTCGCCCCGTCGCCGCACCAGCTTCGCGGCGTCCTCGACCGAGAGCGAACCTGCTGCAACGTACGCGGAATATTCGCCCAGGCTGTGTCCGGCGGCCATGACGACCGGCTCGATGGAATCGCCCGCGGCAGCGAGGGCAGCGACGGTGTGCGCGAGGATGGCGGGCTGCGCGTTGTGAGTGAGCGTCAGCTCCTCTTCGGGTCCTTCCCACATCAGCCGGGTGAGCGGAGTGCCGAGCGCGGCGTCGACCCGCTCGAAAACCTCGCGGGCTGCCGCAAACTGCTCGGCCAGCTCGTGGCCCATCCCCACCTTCTGCGAGCCCTGGCCCGGGCAGACCAGCACATTCACCATCGGATGACGGAGCTCGCCCAGGTAAAGCCCGCGCCGAACGCCACCAGCAGCACCACCGAGCCGGGGCCGATGCGGCCTTCGGCTTCGGCCTGCGCCAGCGCCAGTGGGATGGAGGCTGACGAGGTGTTGCCGTACCGGTCAACATTGACCATGACCTTGTCCATCGGCACACCGGCGTGGCGCGCGGTGGCGTCGATGATCCGCAGGTTGGCCTGGTGTGGGACCAGGAGGTCGATGTCCTCGCCGCGCATGCCGGCGCGCTCGAGGGCAGCATCACACGCCTCCGACATGGCGAGCACAGCCGCCTTGAACACCTCCCGGCCCTGCATCTTCATGAACTGGGACCGTTCGGCCACAACCGCATTGCTGATCGGGTTCCTGGAGCCGCCG
This sequence comes from Gemmatimonadales bacterium, assembly GCA_035700175.1. Classification (GTDB taxonomy): domain Bacteria; phylum Gemmatimonadota; class Gemmatimonadetes; order Gemmatimonadales; family GWC2-71-9; genus CAMLHP01. Next base: position 2,178 of record DASSOW010000440.1, read on the forward strand.
CCTGGCCGGTAGAGCAAGTCAGCGAGCCGGCCGTCGGACTTGAGGTAGGACGAGAGAATGCCGCGCGGCGCCTCACCGTCTGGCGACGCAGGCCGCAGGACGACCGCACCGGCGCCGTCGCCAAACAGCACCGCGGTACTGCGATCCTCGAAATCGGTAATGGCAGTGAGCTTCTCCGCGCCGAGCACGAGGATGTTCTCGCCCTGACCGGCAGCGATGAGGCCTTCGGCGATCGAGAGCGCAAAGAGGAAGCCCGGGCATGCCGCGTCGATGTCGAGCGCGAATGCGTTGGTGGCGCCGATCAGGGCCTGGAGGTCGCAGGCGGTCGCGGGGAGCAGCCGATCGGGTGTGGCCGTGCCGAGCACGATGGCATCGAGCTCTCCCGGCGTGAGTCCCGCCTTGGCCAGGGCCTGGCCCGCGGCCGTGGCCGAGAGGCTGGCCACCGTATCGTCGGGGCCGGCAAAGCGGCGCTCGCGAATGCCGGTGCGGTCGACGATCCACTGGTCCGAAGTCTCGAGGCGTTCCTCGAACCAGCTGTTCGGCACCACTCGCTCGGGCACGGCAACGCCGAGCCCTGCGATCCGGGCAAAAGGCCGGCGCGGGCCCTTCATGCGCTGGCCACCGTGGCACGCTGTGCCAGTTCCTGGCGAACGCGCTCGCTCAGATCGGCACGCACCGCCTGCATGGCCACCCGCAAGGCATTCTTGATGGCGTTGGGCCCCGAGGCGCCGTGGGAGATGATGGAGACGCCCTTGACGCCCAGCAGCGGGGCGCCGCCGTATTCGGCGTAGTCGAGCGTGCGGAAGACCCGGCGGACGTCGTCGCGCTCGAGGATGTCAGGTGCCTGGCGCTTCACGATGCGCACGATCAGCCGAGCGACCGACTCATAGAACTTGAGCACGATGTTGCCGACAAAGCCGTCGCACACCACCACGTCCACCGCGCCATGCTTCTCATGGCCGGCGAGGATGTCGCGCCCTTCGATGTTGCCGATGTAGCGGATGCCGGGCATGGCGCGGAGCAGCCGGTTGGCTTCCCGAACCACCGCATTCCCCTTCTCTTCTTCCTCGCCGACATTGAGCAGGCCGATGGCCGGGTTGGGACGCCCGAAGATTTCGCGGACGTAAACGGTGCCCAGCAGGGCGAAGCCTGCCAGCTCGCGGGCGCTGCAATCCACGTTGGCGCCGCCATCGAGCAGGATCACCGGATCATCGGCGGTGGGAAAAAGCGTGGCCACACTGGCGCGCTCGACGCCGTCGTGGAGCCCGAGCAGGACGGTCGAGGCCGCGAGCACCGCCCCGGTGTTGCCGGCCGATACAAACGCGTCGGACTCGCCCCGCTTCTGCAGGGTAAGCCCGACGACGATCGAGGAGTCGCGCTTGCTGCGCACCGCCGCGAGCGGCTTCTCGTCCATCCCAATGACTTCGCTGGCCGGCGTGATGGCGAGCCGTTGGCCGGCGCCTGCGGCCCGCTCGCCAAGCACCTCACGCAGCGTTTCCGGGCGGCCGACCAACTGAACTTGCAGGTCCGGGTATTCGTCGATTGCCTGCAGCGCCCCGTCAATTTCCGCATGTGGGGCGTTGTCGCCCCCCATCGCGTCCAGCGCGACGCGGATCACGGCTACTGGTCCTCGACCTCGACCTGCTTCTTGCCACGGTAGTAGCCGCACGAGTCGCAGACGCGATGGGGCAGCCGGGGCGAGCCGCAGCGCGGACAGGCCTGGGTTGCCACTGCGGCGGCAGCGTGATGGCCGCGACGGAGCCGCTTGCGGGACTTGGAGGTACGACGCTTCGGAACTGCCATTGAGTCCTCAGACAGGTTCGGCGGAGGCCGTGCAGCTGCACGGGCCCGCATTCAGGTCTGCGCCGCAACCGGGGCACAGACCGGCACAATCTTCCCGGCAAAGCGGGAACGGCGAGACGGCCAGGGCCAGCTCTTCCCGCACCGACTCGCCCAGCTCGAGCGCAGTGGCACTGGCGGCCAGCGGGTACACGCTGGGGTCGTCGGCCGCGTCGGGATCGGCGCTGAACAGCACGTCGGCATCCACCGTGACGTCCTGCTCCACCGGCTTGAGGCAGCGCCGGCACTCGCCGGCAACCCGGGCCGAGATGGTGCCGCGCCAGAGGTACTCGCCTTCGTCGGTGGCCTGCACCCGCCCCGTCACCATCACTGGCGTCACAATCTGGAGTGCCAGTCCTTCGAACATCGGGTCATCGACGGGCACTTGGGCGTCGGTATCGACCGGACCCCGCCGAATATCCCGCAAGTCTACTTGAAGCATAGCCATTAAAGCTAGACAACGACACAAGTTAGGTCAAGCCGATGCGCCCCAGAGGGTGGCCAGTTCGCCTTCCGGAAAGAAGAAGGCAATCTCCCGCACCGCGTTCTCGTCGCTGTCCGAGCCGTGCACCGCATTCCGGCCCTTGGACTCGGCGTACAGGCGGCGCACGGTCCCCTCAGCGGCTTCCGCCGGGTCGGTCGCCCCGATGACCTCACGATAGCGGGCCACGGCGTTCTCCCGCTCGAGCATCAGGGGCATGCAGGGCCCGCCGGACATGAACCGCACCAGCTCGTCGTAGAACGGCCGGCCCCGGTGCACTTCATAGAAGGCGCCCGCCTGCGCCGACGACATGCGGATGAGCTGCGCCGCCCGCACCACGAACCCCTCCCGCTCCAGGTGCGCGAGGATGGCGCCGGTCTTCCCGCCCTGCACGGCGTCCGGCTTGATGATGGCGAGCGTACGATTGCCTGGCATGGATATCTCCGTAAATGAGCGCTACGCGACCGCGGCCGTGATCAATTCGACGACGTCGATGGGCCGCTTCATCACGGCAATCCCGGCATCGGCGAAGGCGGCCATCTTCTCTTCCGCCGTGCCGCTCGAACCCGAAATGATGGCGCCGGCGTGTCCCATGCGGCGGCCCTTGGGCGCCGTCTGGCCGGCAATGAAGCCGACCACGGGCTTGGACATCTTCTCCTTTACGAACTGTGCGGCATTCTGCTCGTCAGTACCGCCGATCTCGCCGATCATCACCACCGCATCAGTGTCCGGGTCGCGCTCGAAGGCCGAGAGACAGTCGATGAAATTGGTGCCGATGATGGGATCGCCGCCGATGCCGACGCAGCTGCTCTGCCCGATGCCGCGCTTCGTGAGGTGATTGACGACCTCATACGTCAGCGTGCCACTGCGGGAAACCAGCCCCACCCGGCCAGCCGTGCAGATATTGCCGGGAATGATGCCGACCTTGCTCTGGCCGGGAGAGATGAGGCCGGGACAGTTGGGGCCGATGAGCCGGGCGCCGCGCGCGCTGACGTAGGGCATGACCCGAGTCATCTCCATGACCGGCACCCCTTCCGTGATGCAGACGATGAGCTTGATGCCCGCGTCGGCCGCCTCCATGACGGCGCCGGCGGCGCCGACCGGCGGCACGTAGATGACCGCGGTGTCGGCGCCAGCGTTCGTCACTGCATCCGCCACCGTGTTGAAGACGGGCACCTTGCCCTCGAACTTCTGCCCGCCCTTCCCTGGCGTCACACCCGCCACAACCTGGGTGCCGTACTCCATCATCTGCTTGGTGTGGAAGGATCCGTCGCGCCCGGTGATGCCCTGCACCACGAGCCGCGTGTCCTTGTTGATGAAGATGCTCACGCCGCCTCCTTCACGAGGCCCACCACCTTCTCCACTGCCTGGTCCATGTCGCTCAGCGCCGTCATTCCGATCCCCTGCAGGATCTTGACGGCCTCGGCTTCATTGGTTCCGGTGAGGCGCACCACGATGGGCACGTTGACCGGGAATTTCTCCAGCGCCGTCTTGATGCCGTTGGCCACGTCGTCGGTGCGGGTGATGCCGCCGAAAATGTTGAAGAGGATGGCCTTCACCGCGGGGTCGGCGGTGATGATGCGGAGCGCATTCACCACCTTGTCCGGGTTGGAGCTGCCGCCGATATCGAGGAAGTTGGCGGGTTCGCCGCCGTAGTATTTCACCAGGTCCATTGTGGCCATGGCGAGGCCGGCGCCGTTCACCACGCAGCCCACGTTGCCGTCGAGCTTGATGAACGTGAGTCCGGCCTCGCGGGCCGCGACTTCACTCGGCGCCTCGGCCGAGTCGTCGCGCAGTGCCGCCAGGTCGGGACGGCGATCCAGCTCGTTGTCGTCGATGGAGACCTTGGCGTCGAGCGCGAGCACTTCGCCGGTGGGCGTGGTCACCAGCGGGTTGATTTCCGCCAGCGAACAGCCATTGGCCGTGAACACGCGGTAGAGCTGCTGCATGATGCGCGCAGCGGTCTTGACCTGGGCGTAGTCCTGATAGAGCGCGAACGCGAGCCCCATGGCCTGGTGAGGAAGCAGGCCGTAGACGGGATCCACCGCCAGGCGGGTAATCTTCTCCGGCGTCCTGGCCGCCACTTCCTCGATGTCCACGCCACCGGCGGAGCTTACCATGAACACGGGTCCCTGGCTCGCGCGATCCATGATGAGCCCGACGTAGGCTTCGGTCGCAATGTCCGCCGCCGGCACGACCAGCACCTTCTGCACCACCAGGCCCTTGATGGTCATGCCCAGGATGGCGGCGGCGTGCTCCCGCGCCTCCCCGGGTGACTTGGCCAGCTTCACGCCGCCGGCCTTGCCTCGCCCGCCGGAGTGCACCTGTGCCTTGATGACCGTGGTCCCGCCAAGCTTGCGGGCGATTGCCTCTGCCTCTTCGGGTGTGCCAGCAACCCCACCATCGAACATCGGCACGCCCGCTGCCTTCAGCAGCTCGCGCGCCTGGTACTCATGAAGATTCACGTCTCCCTCACGATTGTGGTTCCGGTCTCGCCCCGCAGGGCGGCCGGTCCGTCGGCCAGCCGGGCGATGACGGCTCGCCCCCTGCCCGCACGAACAAATTCCGATGCGGCGGCCAGCTTGGGCCTCATGCTACCTGCCGCCACGTTGCCCGATCGCAACATGCTGTCTGCCTCGTCCAGGGTGAGACGGCGAACAGGTGCCTGGTCGGGCCCGCCCCAGTCGCGGTAGATGGCATCGACGTCGGTCAGGATCATCAACACTTCGGCTTCCAGCTGCTGCGCCAGCATCCCCGCTACCAGATCCTTGTCCACCACCGCGTCCAAGCCTTCAAGGCCGAGCAGCGGATCGCGGTAGACCGGCGGCCCGCCGCCGCCCGCCGCGATCACGATCACCCCGGCGTCGAGCAGGGTACGAACCAGCGGCGCCTCGATTACGCTCAGCGGCCGCGGACTGGCTGCGAGGCGGCGCCAATGGCCGGCGCCATCCTTGCCCACGGGGATGCCTGCCTCGCGCAGGGCATCGGCCCGGCTCTGCGGCATTTCGTGGCCGATCGGCTTGGTGGCGTCGAGCAGCGCGGGATCGGCGGGATCCACTTCGGTCTGGGTGATGAGCGTGGCGACGGCACGATCGATCCCGGCGTCCGCCAGACCGTTTTCGAGCGATTGCTGCAGCATGTAGCCGATCCAGCCCGCCGTCCCGGCCACCAGCACGCCGAGCGGCAGCGGCTCGACCTCGGCCTGGCTCAGCTCATGGCGGACTAGTTCGTCGCCCACCTGCGGGCCATTGCCGTGCACGATGGCGATTCGCCAGCCATCGCGAGCCAGCTCAACGATGGGGGCGATGCTCTCACGGGCATGCCGGAACTGATTGGCGATAGTGGCCCGCTCGCCGGAACGGGACAAGGCATTGCCACCGAGGGCGAGCACCGCCGTTCGCGTCATCTGGAAAAGCCCCCGGCTTGTGGACAGCCACGGAAGTTAGCCGAGGAGTGCGAGGAGGGGCAAGAAAGTCGTAAGTCGCAGGTCTTAGGTCGTACGACCCACGACTTACGACTTACGACTCACGACTACCCGGCGTAGCAATACGAGCAGCCGAGCTCCTGGGCGCGGCCGACGGCCATCACCCCTGACGGCACTACCTGAATCCCGGGGAAGAGACCATCCACCCATTCCTTCTTCACCGCAGCCGCGTCGAGGTTCATTTTCTTGGCCGCTGCGCCGCTGTACACCGTGAGCGCCGCATTGCACACCCCGATCAGCACGCCCGACTTGAGCAGCTCGGCGATGCCGAGGCCGGGCAGCGGGAGGCCGGTGATGGTGGCGAACGGGTTGGTCATCGCGGGACCGTCCTTGCCCTGGATGCCGAACATCTCGCCGAAGTGGTACTTGGCCCAGAGCGAATCCTGCATGGCGAGCGGGATCGCTTCATGGCGCAGGATGACCATGGCGTTGCCAGCTTCGCCCGGGTACGTCGCATCCATCGTGAGCAGGTACACTCTCGGCCAGACCGCTCCCATGCCTTCGTGCGCGAACGGAGCATCGAAAACCTGGCGGTGCTTCCCGGTGAGCTTGCCAAACCATGCGTCGAGCTGCGGATCGGTGCCCGATGCGGTCCGCGGTGTGGGCTCGGCGGCAAGCGCTGCCGGCGCCGAACCGCTCAAGCCGAGTGCGGCGGCGGCCAGGGCCATGCGGCCCAGGAACCCGCGCCTGGGTGTGGTGGAGTCATTAAGCGTCGACATTAGGGGGATCTCCTTCTGCTGGGGCTCACTGGACTAATGGGATGAAATTGAAGCTACGGCCCGCTCCCGGTTTGGAAAGAGGCCGTCAGTTTCCGGCGCTGAGCACGCCCCGGAGCGATTCAAACGCGCGGCCGAACGCGCCCCAGTCTCCGCTCCGCAGTGCCTCGTCGGCAATCCGCATCCAGTGGCGGGCTTCTTCCAGCGTAGTGCCGCCCTGGCCCGGTGCCACCGGGCTGGTGTTGCCCAGCAGGTTCTGCCACGCGAGCGCCAAGGTCCGACCTGCGCCCAGCCGGTCCGGCAACGCTACCGAGACCCAGACGACCGCGGGTCGCGCCCCGGGCCTGGCCGCTGTGAGCACTTCCATGGCCGCGAGACCATGGGGGGAGGTCCAGAGATGGACGCTGCCGGCGGTGATCTGGCCGCCCTCTCCGGCCACCGAATCCTCGATGGGCGCGAGCGTCGCGAAGCGTCCCCACATCCGTTCCAGGGCCGCCGGGGAGCCGAGCGGTGACTTGCCCTGCAGCATGACACGCGGCGGCCCACTTGCCGTCATGATGAATATCGCAAAGAGGTGGTCGGCGCCGGACAACGCCACCTGCCGCACCTCCACCGGGTGAGCCGACGCTGTCCACGCGAGCTCCGACTGCGAACCCGCCTGCCCCAGCAGCAGCGGATCGGTGCCGGTGGCCTCGGCGAGTCGGTTCACCAGCACCCGGGCCTGAACGTCAGCCAGCGCCAGTGGCGGCCCCGCCGCGTCGAGGAGCCCGCGCGGCAGGTCTTCCGAAGGGCGAGCAATGCTCCGCGCGATGTCGGCCCACGCGCCCGCAAGCGCGCCTCCGTCCGGACGGAGGTAGATATCGGTCATTCCGGTTTCCGGTTCGACGACGCCGATGAAGCCAGCGCGGACCATCCGGTCGGTCCCTCCCTGCCAGGTCTCCGCCAACGTCAGCGGAAAGCGGCTGCTTGCGACGTACCCGTCCGCGATCCAGAGCACCCGTCCGTCCAGCACTACCGATCTGGCTCCGGCCCACGCCGCGAATGGCGCCAGCCGCTCAAGCCGGGCGAGCGGGTGCAGCGCCCAGTCGGTGCGCGGCGCCGTGAATACCAGTCGGGACTGGGTCGCCCAGCTGAGGAGCAGCCGGCGGAGAGGTGAACCTGAGGCCACGCCACGGGAGGAATCCACCGCGGCCGCCTGGGGAGCGCCTGGGCGCGCGGCCCCTGCGGAAAACGCGACCAGTGGATAGAGCGTAGGGTACGCAAGCGAGTCCTGGAGGCGGAAGGCGAGCGCGGCCCCTCCGGCGCCAGTACTGTCGGCCGAGATGGCTACGAGGGTCGCCGGACCGGCAGCCGGTTCCACCAGTGCGAGCCAGGCCGGCCGCTCGATGCCACCGACGGTGACGCTTGCCGCCGAGACCTGATGTACCTGCGCGTCGGCGCCAAAAAGGTGGCTCACGGCGGCCCGGTCGAGCAGCGGCGCAGGAGCCAGCCGGATCGTGTCGCGGCGCGGCACCCCGCCAAGACCGAAGGCGGAGTCTTCCAGGGCGTGCAGAGTCGAATCCGGGAGCGCCGCGGATCGGCTGGGGAGCAGTAGCGGAACTCCGGTCCGCGCCACCAGCGCGGCTACTCCCAGGACCGCCCAGCCAGCCGCGACTAGCGCGTGCCGGCCCCGCAGTGCCCAGAGCGCAGACAGGGCGGCCACCATGAGTGCGGTGCCGGCCAGCGCCGGCCCGACCAGGGCGCTGCGCCGGAACGCCGCCACCGGATCGCCCGAAGCGGCTCCTGCCACCAGCACGTCCGTGTGCAACAGGAAGCCCCAGGCGATCACCAGCGCCAGCACGGCGAGCAGGAAGCCGAGGTGCCGGCGTGCGTGATCGTTGATGGCGGGCCGGCGACGCTCGAGGCGGAGCGCACCCATGATGGCGTAGAGCATGAGAGCGGCCAGCAGCGCAAGGAGCGAGAGCGCCAGCGCGAAGGTGTGGACCAGTTCCCAGAGCGGCAGCCGTGCCACATACCAGCCCGCATCCCGCCGCAGCAGTGGCTCCGCGATCCCGATGGTCGTGCCGTGCAGGGCCAGCAGCACCGCCTGCCATTCGCCCGCCAGGGCGCTGCCGGTGACCACGCCGAGGCAGACTCCCGCCGCGAGCGCAAAGCCCTTGAGGGCGGTTGGCCGCACGACCTCACGGAACTGGAGGCCGCCCACGTCGCGCAGGATCTGGACGGATCCCACGGCGCGGACCACGATGAGCATGTGAATGACGAACCAGGCAGTCGCGAGAACGATGCCGGCGGCCCCCAGTCCCAGTTGCCAGAGATGCCACCGGGTAACGGCGCGGGTCGCGGCGTCAGAGAATTGCGCCGCCCACCAGCGATCGGCGAGCAGCTCGGCGAGGAAGCGGCCGGCGAAGAGGCAGAGGATGGCGATGCCGGCGGCACCGAGCACCCAGGCCCGGCGGCGCGTCATCGTTCAGGCGTGGACACCCTGCTCCGCGAGCCAGTGCATCACTTCGTCGCGGTAGGCGTCGAGGAGCTCGGGACGCTTGGCCTCGAAGCGCAGCACCAGCACCGGCTGGGTGTTGCTGGCGCGGATCAGGCCCCAGCCCTCAGGGAATGACATGCGCACGCCGTCAATGGTGTTGACCGGGTAGCGCGCCGAAAAATAAGCGGCGGCGTCCGCGACGATCCTGAACTTGCGGTCCTCGGGACATTCGACCCGGATTTCCGGCGTGGCGAAGGTAGCAGGCACATCGGAGAGAAGGGCGGCAAGACCGTAGGAGGCCCGCGACACGATGCCCAGCAGGCGCGCCGCCGCAAAGAGCGCATCATCAAAACCGAAGTAGTCGCCGCCGAAGAAGATATGGCCGCTCATCTCGCCTGCGAGCGGCGCCCCAAGCTCCTTCATGCGCGCCTTGATGAGCGAATGCCCGGTCTTCCACATCTCCGGCCGCGCCCCAGCTGCCTTGAGCGCCTCGGGCAGCACGTCCGAGCACTTGACGTCGAAGATGACGGTCGTGCCCTTGCCGAAGCGCTGTACCGCATCCCGGCCGAACAGGATGAGGAGCTGGTCGCCGAACAGGATGCGGCCGCTCTCATCCACCGCACCAATCCGGTCACCATCGCCGTCAAAGGCGATTCCCAGCTCCGCGCCGGTCCGCCGTACCTCG
>DASSOW010000441.1:0-3472 GCA_035700175.1 Gemmatimonadales bacterium
GGCTGAGCGGCGCGGCGCGGAACTCGGGGATGGATCCGGAAGCTGGATTTCCCGACGTCCTCGAAGCCACAGCGTTCTGGGCCGACATCGCTGCCGGGAAAGCCGATAGAATCACGAAAACACGAAAGACACGAAAACACGAAAGTGGACGCGAGATTCGGAACCCGGGACGCGAGAGTACACGACTCATGACCCATGACTCACCACCCAATTCGTGCTTTCGTGTCTTTCGTGTCTTTCGTGCTTTCGTGACATTCATGCTCGATCCGCTCATGAGAAGATTTTCGCCTGGACGTATCACCATGCACCCTCTGACGTCACACGGCCCCAAAAGGTTGCGTTGCCCGTGATCCTGCCTGTCCGACCGGGCTCAGTGCCCCCCGTATTCCGGACCCGGTATGCGCCGAGCCCGACGGGGTATCTCCACCTGGGGCACGTGCGGAATGCGGTCTGGACATGGGACGTTTCACGAGCGTGGAACGGCCGGGTGGTGCTCCGGATCGAGGATCACGATTCCACCCGGTGCCGGGAGGAGTACGTCTCTGCGCTGCTGGAGGACCTTGACTGGCTGGGGTTCGTGCCGGATGAGGTCGCGCCGAGGCAGAGCGAGCGCCATGCGCGGTATGAGGAAGTGCTGGCCGGGCTTCGCGACCGCGGACTGGCCTACGTCTGCGCCTGCTCCCGCAAGGACATCGCCGAAATCGCAGGTGACGAATTCAATGAGGAGACTCGCTATCCGGGCACCTGCCGGGAACTCGGGCTCGAGCCGGGGCCGGGCAGGGGATGGCGGGTGATCATGGAGCCGGGGAGCGAGAAGTTCACCGACCTGCTGCTCGGCGAGCAGGTGCAGGATCCCTCGCTTCAGTGCGGGGACCTGCTGGTGCGGGACCGGCTGGGCAACTGGACTTATCAGTTTGCCGTGACAGTGGACGACATGGACCAGGGGATCGATCTCGTGATCCGTGGCGAGGACCTGCTCTCGAGCACGGGCCGCCAGCTCCGGCTCGCGCGCATGCTGGGCCGGAAGGAGATGCCCATTTTTCTTCACCACTCGCTGATCATCAAGGCGAGTGGCGAAAAGCTGAGTAAGGCAAGCGGGGACACGGGCGTGCGGGAAATGCGGGCGGCGAGGATGACCGTGGATGAGGTGTTACGGGTCGCGGGTCACGGGTCGTGAGTCATGACCCTCACGGTGCCGCGAGGCCGATGGGAAGCACGACCAATTCATCCCGCTTGTTCAGCGTGAGCTGGATCTCATACACGGCACCATCCGGCTGGTAGATGGCGTAGATCCGCCTCGAGTTGGAGGAGACGTCGGACCACGGCCCGCTGGTCGTAAGCTCTCGCTGATGATAGAGGAATCCATCTCCCCAGTAGGGACTATCTCCGATCATTTCAATGTGACCCTCGGAGGTGAGGGCAAGGAATGGCGCCGACGTCGCCCAGACCTCCCGCGACGGCGCCGGTCCAAAAGTCACCAGCGGGAGGCCGGCAGTAGAAGAGGGAGCGTAGACGAACGGGTCGCCGAAGCAGATGGCCGTTCCCGGCTGATCCGCGCGCACGCCGCAGGGGTTCCAGTTGTTGGCGGAAATCGTCGCGAGCGGTGGAGCATTCCCACTTTGCGTCGGCGTGAGCGCCGTGTCTGACGGGTAGCCGGCGGTAGTGAGGTAGCTTCCCCAGCACCAGAGCGAGTGGTCACTCCGCAGGCCACACGAATAGCCTTCTCCCGTCGCGACGGAAGTCCAGTCGCTGTCCGTTCCCACCGGAACCGGTGTTGCGCTCCCGCTGGAGCTGCCGTCGCCCAGGATGCCATGCCCCCAGCAGAAGATTCGGCCAACAGTCGTCAGGCCACAGGCAAATTGACCGTGATCGCTCATGTCGACGGCGGCGAGCTGCAGCCCGGTAGCCCCGGCTACCGGCATTGCGCTTGGCGCTTCGGTCCCGTTTCCGAACACACCGTTGAAATTGAGCCCCCAGCACCAGAGCTGGCCCATCGGGTCGATGCCGCAGCTGGTGTCAGCTCCTCCGATGAGAGAGGTGAACCGGTGATCGCCAGCCACCGGCACCGGAGCTAGCGATGAATCGCCAACTCCCATCGAACCGAGCTCGCCCGATTCGTTTCCGCCCCAGCACCAGGAGCGCTGATCCTGGTCGAGAGCGCACATCTGGTTGTCAGGTTTGCCATGCATCAGGTGCTCGGCGTGCAGCACCGGCAGGGGTCGCACGGGGATGTCGAGGGACTCCTGGTACAATGCGACGGAGGCCCGGAGATGCTGGGTGCCGGAGCCGATGCCGAGCCGCCATGTCGTGCGGGCCTTGCCGAAGCGATCGGTGAGACTGCTGTCGGGGGTTGCCACGGCGTAGGGCGCGTCGGTGGCCCAGTGGATTGCCACACCGCTTTGCGGCTCTCCCTGCTCGTCCACGACGGTAACCGTGACTCGGCGCGGAAGCGTGTCGCCCGGAAGCGCCGCAGGAACCGAGTCGCCGACCAGCGCGAGATGCGTGGTCACGGGCGGAGCCGTGCTGTCGGAACACGCAGCCAACGCTATGGCCAGTGCTGTCAGAGGCAGTGTTCGCATTGGCCCTTCGTGGAATCGATTGCGGAGTGTACCTGACTGGGACGAGCGGCGTGTCGCAGGTTGCACAGACACGCCCCGCGACCCACGACCCGCGACCCGCAACTCATGCCTCGCGTCTCGCGTCCCCCATGGCTACTTTAGCCTCTTCCCCTGTCCCAACCCTGGAGCCATCCGGATGCCGACCGACTCGTCCCCGCGCCGGCGCATGCCGTTGCACACCAAGATCCTCCTCGGCCTCGTCCTCGGCGCCATCGCAGGCGTTGCCGCCAACATCTACCTGCACGATTGGGCCGGCCTCACCTGGATCGTGGACAACATCGCGAATCCGGTGGGCCAGATCTTCCTGCGGCTGCTGTTCATGATCGTGCTGCCGCTGGTCTTCTGCTCCATCGCCCTGGGCGTCGCGTCGCTGGGCGACATCAGCCGGGTAGGCCGGGTGGGCGGCAAGACGATCCTGGTCTTTCTCTTTACCACCGCGTTCGCCGTCTGCATAGGGCTCACGCTGGTGAACACCGTGAAGCCCGGCAAGTCGCTCCCGGCCGAGACGCGGGAGGCGCTGCTGGAACGTTACGCCGGCGATGCCGCCGAGAAGGCGGCGCTGGCCGAGCAGAGCAAGTTCGGCGTGAACACGTTCGTCAATATCATCCCGCGCAACCCGGTGGCTGCGGCGGCCAACGGCGACTACCTGGCGATCATCTTCTTTGCGCTGGTCTTCGGCATGGCGCTGACCATGCTGCCGGCGGAGAAGAGCAAGCCGGTCATCGACGTGCTGCAAGGTGTCGGCGATGCGGTGATGCACATGATCCACTTCGCCATGAAAACGGCGCCGGTGGGCGTGTTTGGCCTCATCTTCAGCGTGACCGCACTGTTCGGGCTCGACGTGCTGAAGGCGC
>DASSOW010000442.1:0-4276 GCA_035700175.1 Gemmatimonadales bacterium
CAGGACCTCGCGCAGGTCGATCTGGTGGGGCGAGAGCTTGTGCTGGAAGTAGCGTGGCAGCCCGTCCCGGCCGAGTTCCACCAGCGACCCCGGCGCCACCCCGGTGTTGATGGCGTCGAGCAGCACCACCTGCCGATGTGATTCGATGACTGGCAGGAGGTTCATGCCCCAGGTGCCGCCATCCATGACTTCCACCTCTGGCGGCAGCTCGTGCTGCGCGAGCAGTTGCGCCAGGGCGGCGAGGCCAATGCCGTCGTCCCCCATGAGCGGGTTGCCCAGGCCCAGGAGCAGCGTGCGCGCCATGGGCTATTCGTCCACGAAATCGTGCTGCGCCGGTACGAACCGCCCCCCGCTGATGATCGAGGAGATCACCCCGGTCCGTTCCAGGTGGTCAGCCCGGATGGCCAGGTACACATGGATCGGGATGAAGATCAGGAAGGCCCACGTCAGGACATGGTGGACGAAGCGCACCACCGGCATCCCGCCGAAGAGCGGCCCGATCCAGTTGGTCAGCGAGTAGATCAGGCCGTCGGGGTTGGCCTGCCCGTAAAGGGCAAAGCCGGTAACCACCATGACCGCCGCGGCCGCATAGATCAGGGTGTAGCTGAGCTGCTGAAGCGGGTTGTGCCCCAGATATTTCGGTGCCTGCTCCGGCCTGATCATCAGGTAGAACTTGACCATGCGCCCCAGGTTGACCCAATCGCGACGACGGACCGGAAAGAGTGCAGCCAGACGCTCGTACCGGTTGCCCATGAAGAGCCAGTACATCCGGACAATGGCGGTCATGACCAGCACGCCGGCGGCGGTGAAGTGGGCAAAGCGCACCCAGCCCATGAGAAAGTGCGAACTCGCCTCACCGCCGGTCATGAAGTACGGCTGGCCGATGTAGAACCCGGTCACCACCAGCACGAGCAGCGAGAGCACCGCGATCCAGTGCATGGCGCGAATGGGCGAGCCCCAGAGGTATACCCACCGGTATTCGCCGGTGGGCGGCGTTACTCCGGCCGCCAGGGACACGCGCCTCGATCGGGTGGTACTCATTGGACCTTCACCGCGACCACCGGTTCACCGGCGGCGTCAATCACATGGACGCCGCAGGCCATGCATGGGTCGAACGAATGAATGGTGCGCAGGATCTCCAGCGGCTGGTCCGGCCGCACCAGCGGATGATTGTCCGTCAGCGACGCCTCGTACGGTCCCATCTGGCCTTCACCGTCGCGGGGAGAACAGTTCCACGTGCTCGGCACCACGCACTGGTAGCGTGCGATCTTCCCGTCATGGATCTGCACCCAGTGGCCCAGGGCACCGCGCGGTGCGTCGAGGTAGCCATAGCCCTGCGCTGTCGCGGGCCAGGACGACGGGTCCCAATGGGACTTGTCGAACGTGCGCGTGTCCCCGCTCCTCACGCGGTCGATCAACGAGTTGAGCCAGGTCTCCATTCGCCCTGCGATCAACACCGTCTCGATGCCGCGCGCTGCGGTTCGGCCCAGGGTTGAAAAGAGGGCGGCAGGCCCGACCTCGAGCCGGCCCAGTGCCTCGCCAACCAGCGCCCGCGCGCCTTCATGTCCCGAGGCATATGCGACGAGCATCCGGGACAGCGGCCCCACCTGCATGGCCCGTCCCTCATACCGGGGCGCCTTCATCCAGGTGTACTTCGTCTGGTCCTGGAGATACTCGAATGGCGGCTTGGGGCCGGTATAGGCAGGGCGCGTCTCGCCGTCCCACGGATGGAGACCGGCTGCGTCGCCCTTGCTGTATTCGTACCAGGAGCTGGTGATGTACTCCTGGACCTTGCGGTGATCGTAGGGATGTACCGTCGAGAGATCTTCGTCCAGGATGATCCCGCGAGGCAGGAACAGCTTGTCGAAGTCATTGACTCCGGCCTCGGGAAACTCGCCCACGGCCAGGTGATTCTTCACCCCGCCGCCGATCGCCGCCCAGTCCTTGTAGAAGCCGGCAATAGCCAGCAGGTCGGGCCAGTAGACCTGTTCCACGAACGCACGAGCCCGCCGCACCATGCCCTGGATATCGGTGATCCGCTCGGCGTTGATGGTGGCGGTCCCGTCCAGGTTGATGGCGCTGGCCATCCCGCCCACCAGGAAGTTGGGATGCGGATTCTTGCCACCGAAGATGGTGTGCAGCCGGATCACGTCCCGTTGCCAGTCCAATGCCTCGAGGTAGTGCGCCACCGCCAGCAGGTTGACTTCGGGCGGGAGCTTGTAGGCAGGGTGGCCCCAGTAGCCGTTGGCGAAGATGCCGAGCTGCCCGCCGGCCACGAAGCCCTTGAGGCGGTCCTGCACCTGCTGGAAATGGGTGGCCGAATTGTTGGGCCAGGGTGAGACCTGCCGCGCGATCTGCGCCGTCCCGGCCGGATCGGCACTGAGCGCGCTCACCACATCCACCCAGTCGAGCGCGTGGAGGTGATAGAAATGGATCACATGGTCCTGGATGAACTGCATCCCGTGGACCAGGTTGCGGATCAGGTTGGCGTTCGGCGGAATGGTAATACCGAGCGCGTCCTCCACCGCTCGGCAGGAGGCCACCGCATGGACGACGGTGCACACGCCACAGATACGCTGGGTGAAGGCCCAGGCGTCACGCGGATCCCTGCCCTGCATGATGATCTCGATGCCGCGGAACTGGGTGGAATGCGCCCAGGCGTTGGTGATCTTCCCGCCATCCGCTTGCGCCTCGATGCGCAGGTGCCCCTCGATGCGCGTGATGGGATCGACGACAACCTTGGTGGCAGCCATGGTTCACCCCTTCTGGTCGGGCGCGGGTGGCTGGCTTTCGGCGCCCTGCTCCAGCACGGGCAGCTTCCGGCGCTCGCGGGCCTGATGAATGCCGGTGGCGAGCGCATGCGCCGTGACCCCGGCGGCTGCGCCCAGCGCCAGTGACGCACCGAGAATGTCTACCGTCCGCTCCACCCCGAAGCCGCCGACATCGGGCAGGCGGCCATAGAACGGCGTCATGGTGTCCCAGAAGTTGCGCTCGGTGCATCCGATGCACGGATGCCCCGCGCCGATCGGCCAGCTGGTGCCGCTGTTCCACTCGAAGATGGGACAGGGAGAGAAGGTTGCCGGCCCCTTGCAGCCGACGTGATAGAGGCACCACCCACGGCGGGCATTGTCGTCGTCGAAGGTCTCGACGTACTGGCCGGCGTCGAAATGCGCGCGCCGGGGACACTGGTCATGAATCCGCTTGCCGTACGCGAACAGCGGGCGGCCGTCGGCGTCCACGGCTGGCAGCCGACCGAAGCTGAGAAAGTGCACCACCGTGGCAGTGATGACGTCAGCGATCGGAGGACAGCCGGCGATGTTGACTACTGGCTTGTCCTTGATCACCTCGGCCACCCCGACCGCGCCGGTGGGATTGGGCCGCGCCGCCTGCACACTGCCCCAGTGCGCGCAGGCCCCCACCGCCAGGATTGCCGCCGCTCCCTCGGCCGCCTCTTCGAGGACCGCCTTGGCCGTGCGGCCACCGATGGTGAGGTAGATGCCGTCGTCCGCCAGCGGAACCGAACCGGTCACGACCAGGAGATACTTGCCGGCGTTTTCCCGCATGGCGGCATGCAACGCATCTTCCGCCTGCCGGCCAGCGGCGGCCATGAGGGTGTGGCTGTAGTCGAGTGACACGGTATCGAGCACCAGGTCGCCAATGGTGGGCGAGCTGGTACGCAGCACGCTCTCCACGCAGCCGGTGCATTCCTGGAGCTGTATCCAGATGACCGATGGCCGCTTGACCGCGGCGAGGGCGCGCGCCATGCGCGCACCGGCTGACGCTCCGAGGCCCAGCACCAGCGCCATGCTCCCGCAATACTCCACAAACTCCCGGCGGGAAACTCCGCGGGCCTGGAGCCGATCGCCAAGGGTTTCGTCCCTGGCCCACGCTTGAAGGGTAGGAAGCGACATCGAGAGACCTCCGGTCCGTCCTGCACTTGGACCGGCGGCGGGCAGGCACCCGTCGTCGGCAGCCGGGCGGTGGCACCGTCCGGGTTTGGGATGCTTCTCTATGGTGACGAGGGGGCCATGAAGGCGGCATGAAAAGCAGGTGAAAGGGCTGTGAGCTGAGAGCTGAGAGCTGAGAGCTGAGAGCCAGCAGCCAGCAGCAACCAGCCGTAGACCGTTGACCGTAGACCGTTGACCGTAGACCGTAGACCGTTGACCGTAGACCCCCTACCTTCAACCAACCCCTCAACCTGAACCCCGACCTCCCATGCGCCGCCTGCCCGTCCTGTCCGTCCTGTCCGTCCTGTCCGCCCTGTCCGCCCTGTCCG
>DASSOW010000443.1:0-5554 GCA_035700175.1 Gemmatimonadales bacterium
CGCACGCCGATCCCGCGCAATGTGCGACTGGCCGAAGCACCCAGCTTCGGCCAGCCGATTCTGCTCTATGACGTGCAATCGGCCGGCGCCAAGAGCTATCTCTCGGTGGCGCAGGAACTGATCCGCCGCATCGAAGGCGGCGAGCAACCCGAAACCCAGGAGATGGTATCATGAGCGCCGCCGGTGCCGGTGCGAGCGGCGGCCGCCGACTGGGCCGCGGGCTCGAGTCATTGCTCGGTCCCATCTCACGCGAAGAAGCGAAGGCCCAGGGCAACCTGCGCGAGCTGCCCGTCGCCGACGTCGAGCCCAATCCCTACCAGCCGCGCACGCACTTCGATCCCGCCGCACTGCAGGAACTGGTGGACTCGATCTCCGCATCGGGCCTGCTGCAACCCGTGGTCGTGCGCGAGCGGAATGGTCGCTACGAACTCATCGCCGGCGAGCGACGACTCCGTGCCGTGCAGCAGCTCGGCTGGAAGGAAATTCCCGCGGTCATCAAGGAAGTCGATGACCAGACGCTGCTCACGCTCGCGCTGATCGAGAATCTCCAGCGTCACGATCTCTCGCCCATCGATGAAGCCACTGGTTACCAGCGACTGCAGGACGAGTTCAAGTTGCCGCAGACTGAAGTCGCTCGCCTGGTGGGACGAAACCGCAGCACCGTGGCCAACCTGCTCCGCCTGCTCAAGCTGCCGGATGATGTGCGCACGTTGGTACACACCGGCGCGCTTTCCGAAGGCCACGCGCGCGCCCTGCTCGCACTGGAGATGCCGTCGCAGATTTCTCGCCTTGCGCAGCAGGCGGTGACCGACGGCTGGAGCGTGCGTGAAACTGAGGCGCGAGTGAAGAACGGCGGGCGCGCTCCCGCCACGCGCACAACCAGCCAGAAGCGCGTGCTCGCCACCAGTACTGAAGCGCGCCGAGTCGAGGACGCCCTGCGCAAGCGCCTGGGTACTGACGTCACCGTGACCCAGAAGCGAAAGGGCCGAGGCCTCGTCAGCATCAGCTACTACTCCCACGATGATCTTGCGCGCCTGCTCGAACTGATGCTCGGCGAGCCGTTCGACGGATGAGCACTTCGGGACGACAACGTTACGTCCACCTGCTGGTGCATCACGACGGTGCGCCGGCGTCGCGCAGCTGGCGACTTTCGCTGCTGGCCTGGCGCTCGCTGCTGGCCGGCGGGGCGCTCGCCGTGCTGGCAGTGCTCGCGGGGTTGATCCTCCTGGGTCCGCTCGCGCGCGCAGCGGGGCGGGTGCCCTCGCTCGAGCGACGGGTGCGGAACCTCGAAGCCGACAACGCGCGTATCGCCGATCTTGCCCGCGCGCTCGACAGTCTCACCACCGCGTATGAACGGGTGCGCGGCATGGTGGGCGCGGATGTGGTGCCTGACCTCGCGCGCGTAGCGAGTGACAGTCTTCCGGTGGCCCCGCCGGTCGAAGCGCGCACCACGCGAGCGCCCGCACTCCCCGCCGGCCTCAGCACCCCCAAGGTCTGGCCGCTGCGTGACGCCGGGTTCATCACCCGCGGCATGGTGCCCGACAGCAGTGCCGACGAAACCCATCCCGGCGTCGACGTCGCCGTGGCCATGCGGACGCCGGTGCGCGCCGCGGGCGGCGCCACCGTGGCCCAGACCGGCGAGGACGCCGACTACGGGAAGTTTGTCCTGCTCCAGCACCCCGACAATTTCCAGACGCTTTATGGTCACCTTTCGCGCGTGCTGGTCGCACGCGGCCGCACGGTGCGCGCCGGCGAGGTGATCGGGCTTTCGGGCAACAGCGGGCGGTCCACCGCGCCCCATCTTCACTTCGAAATCCGCAAGGCGGGCCGCAGCGTGGACCCGCTCGGCATCATCAAGGAGGCACGTTGATGGCGATCTTCTCGACTCCCGATCCCGACGCGGCCGAGGGGCCCAAGCCACCGTTCAATCGCCGCAAGGGCGACGGGATCCCCCTTTCGATTGTCGCGCGCGACATGACGATCACCGGCGACATGGAGACAAAGGGGGTCGTCAAGGTGGAGGGACGGGTCAAGGGAACCATCCGCGCTGATGCCCAGGTTATCGTCTCACCTGGCGCCATCATCGAAGGCGACCTGCATTCCAAGGAAGCCGTCGTCGCCGGCGAAATCCGCGGCACCATCAACGCCACCGAACGGGTGGAGCTCCAGGCCTCTGCCCTGGTCAAGGGCGACATCTCGACGCCAAGGATCGCGATCCTCGAAGGTGGGAAGGTGACGGGGGAAGTGAATATGACCGAGGGCGGCGGGGCGGAGCTGAAGGCTGAAGGCTAAAGGCCTTGAGCTTTCAGCCTTCAGCTTTCAGCCCACCCGTTGATAAGTTCATAACTCCGTGGAGATCTTGCGTTTACGTGACATATGACCGGGAAACATTGTGACGAATGGGAACGTGATAGCGAGATTGTTGCGTCACTGTCTCGTTGCTGCTGTGACGGTGACGATAGTTTCCTGCGGCGACCAGCGCGCCACCGGTGGGTTCCGGGTCGCGCTCATTACCCCCGGATCGATCGCGGACGCTGCCTGGAATTCGGCTGCCTATCGGGGCCTCCTCCGGATCCGAGACTCCCTCGGCGCCAGCATCAGTCACGTCGAGGCCGGGACACCGGCCGCCCAGGAGGAGGCGCTCCGCACCTACGCCGCCCAGGGCTACGACCTGATCATCGGCAATGGGTTCGAATTCCAGGAGCCATCGGAGCGGGTCGCCGAGGAGTATCCGAAACCGGTCTTCGCGGTCAACAGCGGGGCCCGGGTGAAGGGCCGCGTGGTGCCGCTGGTCTTCCAGATCCAGGAGGCCACCTACCTGGCCGGCATGGTGGCAGGCGGTCTCACCAAATCGGGGATCATCGGATTCATCGGCGGGGTGGAGCTGCCGCCCGTGGCGGCGGGTTACCGCGGCTGGGTGAATGGAGCACGGGCCGTCCGGCCGGATGTCCAGTCCCGTGTGAGCTACCTCAATAACTGGGATGACGCCGCGGCCGGACGCGAGGCGGCCCTGGCCCAGATCCGGCTCGGCGCCGACATGATCCACCACAACGCCGACGCCGCAGCACTTGGCGTGTTCCAGGCCGTGAAGGAAAGCCCCAACGTCTACATCTTCGGCGCCAACGCTGATCAAACTGCGCTTGCACCTGAGCGGGTGATCGGCTCCGCCGTCATTGACCTGCCCCACGCCTTCCTGCTGCTGGCGCGGGCGGTCCAGGATTCCAGCTTCACTCCCCAGGTAGAGTCGTTCGGGCTCAAGAGCGAGGTGCTCCGCTACGTGCCCAATCCCGCGCTCGATTCCCTGGTCCCCGATTCGCTGATGGCGCGGGTCCGAGCGGCCGCCGACTCGATTGCCAACGGCACGCTCAACCCCGATCCCGGAGCGCCCGGATCATGAGCACGGTGCCACTCGCCGACATCGTCGGCTATCTCGATGATTACCTCCGCATCAAGGAAGTGCCGGATCATCCCAATGCGGTGAATGGTCTCGAGGTCGAGAATCGCACCGGGACGGTGGCCCGGATCGTGGCGGCGGTGGACGCGTCATTGCGGACGGCGGACGGGGCGGACGGGACGTTGTTGATTGTGCATCACGGGATGCTGTGGGATGGGAATCTGCCAATCACCGGGAGACGTTACCGGCGCATTCGCGCGCTGTTCGACAGCAACGTCGCCCTGTATGCCGCGCATATTCCACTCGACGTGCATCCCGAGGTCGGCAACAACGTGGTGCTAGCCGAGCGATTGGGCGTGCGTATTGACGGATGGTGGGGTGAGTATCGCGGCATCAAGCTGGGTGTGCATGGCCAGGTGCCGCATGCGCTGCAGTCCCGCAGCGCGCTGCAGGAGGAGCTGGGGCGCATTCTCGACGAAGAACGCGGCGCCGAAGATCGATCTCCCCTGCCAATGTTGATTCCCGCCGGTCCGGAAAAAGTTCAGCGTATCGGCATCATCACCGGCGCGGCGGGTTCGATGCTGGGCGAGGCGAGCGCGCTGGGCCTCGACACGTTCATCACCGGCGAAGGGAATCACCACACCTGGTTCGATGCCGACGAGCTCGGCATCAATCTCTGCTATGCGGGCCACTACGCGACCGAAACGCTGGGCGTGCAGGCGCTGGCCTCGCACCTGTCGGAACAGTTCGACCTCCCCTGGGAATTTCACGACCATCCCACCGGCTTGTGACCACGCCGGCGCTCGAGCTCGCGGGCGTCCATAAGCAGTTCGGCGCCCTCACGGCGCTGCGCGACGTCACATTCCGCCTGGCGCCCGGGACGCTCCACGCGCTCCTCGGTGAGAACGGCGCCGGCAAGTCCACCCTGATGCACATCGCCTACGGAATGGTCCAGCCCGACCGCGGGACCCTCCTGGTGAATGGGACGCCCCAGCGGATCCGGACCCCGCGAGACGCACGCGCAGCCGGGATCGGTATGGTGCACCAGCACGCCACTGCCGTTCCGTCGTTCACCGTGGCCGAGAACGTGGCGCTCGCAGCCGGATGGAAGGCGAGGCCCGCCGAAGCGGAGCGCCGAGTCCAGGCTCTCTCGGAGCGGCTCCAACTGCCACTTGATCCTGCCGCATTGGCCGATCGTCTCTCGGTGTCGCTCAAGCAGCGGCTCGAGATCGTGAAAGCGCTGGCGGCAGACGCCAGCATCCTGCTGCTGGACGAGCCGACGGCCGTCCTGGCGCCGGCCGAAGCCGAGGCACTGCTGGAGCGGATCAAGGAATTCACGCGCCAGGGTGGGAGTGCAGTGCTGATCACCCACCGGCTGCATGAGGCCCTGGCCCATGCGGACGCCATCACGGTGCTGCGCCGGGGAACGGTGACCCTGGAAGGTGTGCCGGCCCAGCTCACACCGCGCCAGCTGGCCACAGCGATGGTGGGCCCGGACGCCGCGACGCTGCTGGAGCAGGAGCATGGTCGGGTGCCGGCGCCGGCAGATGCGCCGATCGCGATTCGGGGTGTGGCGCTCGAACTCAGGGCCGAGAGCGGCAGCCGGCTCGCCGTGCGAGATGTGTCGCTGGAGGTGCGCGCGGGCGAAATCGTGGGTGTGGCGGCGGTGGAAGGAAATGGCCAGCGCGAGCTGCTGCGGGCACTGGCCGGCGTGTGGCCGGTGCTGCGCGGGCGGGTGGAGACACTGAGTCCGCTTTCGTTCATTCCGGAAGACCGCACCACCGAAGGACTGATCCCGTCGCTCTCGCTCACAGAGAACATGGTGCTGGGGCTTGGGGGCGTTCCGCCCTGGACTGATGGCCGGCGGATTCGCTGGGCCCGCGCACGCGAGCGCACTGCGCAGCTGGTACGCGAGTTCAGCATCTCGGCGCCCGCCGTGACGAAGCCGGCGGCGGCGCTGTCGGGCGGCAACCAGCAGAAGCTGGTGCTGGCGCGCGCGCTGGAACGGAAGCCGGCTGCAATCATCGCGGAAGATCCCACGCGCGGGCTCGATGTCGCAGCTGCGCGCGCGATTCACGAGCGGCTTCGCGCGGCCGCTACCGCAGGTGCCGGCATCGTGGTCTACTCATCGGATCTGGATGAGGTGCTGGCGTTGTCGGA
>DASSOW010000444.1:0-3275 GCA_035700175.1 Gemmatimonadales bacterium
TGAAGAAACGCCCACCCTTTGCGAGGTGGGCGCTGCCAGTCTGCGGTGAGCGGGCGCCACGACGTCCCGCTACGGCATGTTCAGCCGCACTCCGAGAACCCGCAGACATGGCACTTGACGCATCCTTCGGCGTATTCCAGCTGCGAGCCGCAGTCTGGGCACGCGCCTGAAAGGGTCTGCTGCATGCCGCCCATGACGAGCTGCTCCCCGCCCCGTGAGACCGACACCATTTCTTCCGGGTTCGGCGCGTCGCTGGTCGAGAGCAGTTCCTGCTGAATTCCCTGCTTCTCGTTCATCCAGCGTTCGATGGCGATGCCCACGGCATCCGGCACGGACAGCACCTTGTTGGGACCCAGGCCGATCACGCGGTCAGAGCTGATGCCGCGGAGCTGGCGGTGGATTTCCTTCATGGGGATGCCCGACCGCAGCGACAGGGAGATGAGCCGGCCCACGGCCTCGACATCCGCCATGAGCGCGCCGCCCGCCTTGCCCAGTGACATGAACACCTCGAACGGCTGGCCCTTGTCGTCTTCCGTGATGGTGACATACAGGGTGCCCAGCGGAGTCTCGACGCGGCGGGTGGTGCCCCGCAGCATTTCCGGCCGCGACCGCTTCTGCCGGCGATTGAGGTTTTCGGCCTCGAGGTCATGGACCAGCTTGCGGAGACGCTCGTTCTCGGCCTGCACTTCGGCCAGTTCGCCGTGCATGTCGGCGGCGGCTTCGCGCGCTTCCGCGGCGCTCATGGAGCCGAGGTCGGCGCGGGCTTCCGCGCGGCCACTGCTGGTGGCCTGCTCCTGTACCTTCCTGGCCGTGCTGCCGGTGGAGAGCACCTGCATGTCCCGGCTGCCGTCCCGATAGACCGTCACACCCTTGCAGCCAAGGTGATAGGCGAGGCGGTAGATCTCCTCGACGTATTCCTCGGTGGCGTCGTGCGCAAAGTTGCAGGTCTTGGAGATGGCCGAGTCGTTGTACTCCTGGAAGGCGGCCTGCATCCGGATGTGCCACTCCGGCTTGATGTGGTTGGCGGTCACGAAGACGCGCTGCCACTTGGCGGGGACTTCATCGAAATTGATATGGCCCGCCTGCGCGATCTTCTGCATGAGCGCGTCGCTGTACCAGCCTTCCCGCTTCGCGATGGCGACGAAATCTTCGTTCACGTCCGGCATGAGCACGCCGGCCTGGTTGCGCATGAAGGCCACGGCAAAGAGCGGCTCGATGCCGGAGCTGCAGCTGGCGATGATCGAGATGGTGCCGGTAGGCGCCACCGTCGTGACGTTGCAGTTCCGGAGCTTCCGCATGGGCCGGATGCGCTGGCCGCTGGCATCTCGGGCGCAGGAGGCGTCGGGACCCCAGATGCTCCGCTCCCACTCGGGGAACGGACCGCGGATGCCGGCGAGGCGCTCCGATTCCACCTTGGCCTCGTCGTCGACGAACTTCTGGATCTTGCGGCCCAGTTCCACGGCCTCATCGGAATCGTAAGGAATGCCGAGCCGGATGAAGACATCCGCCAGGCCCATCACCCCGAGGCCGATGCGGCGGATCCGATTGGCCAGCTCGGTAATTTCCGGGAGCGGATACTGGTTGGCGTCGATGACGTTTTCGAGGAAGTGGGTGGTGAGGTGCACCACCTGGCGGAGATGGTTCCAGTCGATGGCGCCGTTCTTGACGAACGCGCCGAGGTTGATGGAGCCGAGGTTGCAGACATCGTACGGCAGCAGCGGCTGCTCACCGCACGGGTTGGTGGCTTCATACGCCCCAAGCGCCGGCACCGGGTTGTACTGGTTGGCCCGGTCAATGAAGAAGACGCCGGGCTCGCCGGTGCGCCACGCGCCATGGATGATGGTCTTCCAGACGTCGCGTGCCTTGAGCTGGCCGGTGACTTCGCCGGTGCGGGGATGGATCAGGTCGTAGTTGGTGTCCGCCTCGACCGCCGCCATGAAGGCGTCGGTGACGGCCACCGAGATATTGAAGTTGGTGATCTTGGTCGTGTCGTCCTTGCAGGTCACAAACTCCATGATGTCGGGGTGGTCCACCCGGAGGATGCCCATGTTGGCGCCCCGGCGGGTACCGCCCTGCTTGACCACATCAGTGGAGGCGTCGAACAGCGACATGAACGACACCGGGCCCGAGGCCACGCCCATGGTGGAGCGCACAATGGAATTCTTGGGCCGGAGGCGGGAGAAGCTGAAGCCCGTGCCCCCACCGGACTGGTGCACCAGCGCCATGGCGCGGAGGGTGTCGTAGATGCCGCTCTTCCCGTTGGAGAGCGCGTCATCCACCGGAAGCACGAAGCAGGCGGACAGCTGGCCCAGCGGCCGGCCGGCGTTCATGAGGGTGGGCGAATTGGGCATGAAGAGCCGGTCGGCCATGAGCCCGTAGAACGCGTCGGCCAGGGTCTCGACCGCACCGTCCGAGGCGCCGTAGCGGCGGTCCGGCTCCGCGATGGTCCGCGCGACTCGCGAGAACAGGTCTTCGGCCCGCTCCACCGGCTTGCCGGTCTCATCCTTGATGAGATAGCGCTTTTCCAGCACGGTGATGGCATTGGGCGACAGCGAAACCGGTTCCCGAGGAGTCTGGGAATGCATGCGGAGTCTCCACCAGCGGCAGATTATGAAATGAAAGCGGCGTGCCGGCAGGCACACCGGGACGATCACCAACCGTATGACTCTCGAAGGATTCCCTGCTCCGAAATTGCTGCGGCCTGACCGTCCGACCCGACAGAGGAACCAAGAGGCAAGCTAGGAGAATCGAGTGTGCGACACAAGACGGCCAAAAGTGGCGATGGGACGGGCAGTTCCGGTTTGCACATCACAAATATGAAGTGCTGAAGCCTGAAGGCGCCACGCTGAAAGCCTTCAGCCTTCAGCCTTCAGCCTTCAGCCTTCAGCCACCGTCCTGCCCTGTGCGCCGAGGCTTGGGCGACATAATGCCTCCACGTCGCCTCGATCCGTTGCGCCAGTGCCGCATCCACCCGGCGCACGATCCGCCCTGGCACGCCCATGACCAGCGAACCGGGCGGAATCTCCATGCCCTCCGGCACCACGGCCCCTGCCGCAATGACGCTGCCCGTGCCCACCCGCACATCGTTCAGCAGCACGCTGCCCATGCCGATCAGGGAGTCGTCCTCGACTGTGCATCCGTGGAGGATGACGCGGTGACCCACCCCGACCCGGCTACCGATCCGGCAGGGGACCCCTTCGTCCACGTGCACAATGGTGCCGTCCTGGATGTTGGTGTCGTCGCCGATGGTGATCGGCGCCATGTCACCGCGCAGC
>DASSOW010000445.1:0-7843 GCA_035700175.1 Gemmatimonadales bacterium
AGAGCTGGTGGCTGTGGTCCCGCCGCTCCCGAAGGTGTTCACTGACCAGCCGGCTGACGGAACGCTCGTCCACATACTCCAGGGCTGGCCCACCACGAGCCAGCGCCTCGATCCGGCTGCGGAGCTCGGAGCGGAACCAGCGCGCCAGCGGAACCGCAAACCCCTGCTTTGGCTTCTGGAGAACGGTCTCGGGCACGAGACCTTGGATCGCCTTCCTGAAGATCCACTTGCCGGTCCCGTCGCGGAGCTTGAGGTCTCCGGGGAGTGAGGCCGCGAACTCCACCAGCGGATGGTCGAGCAGCGGAACCCTCGCCTCCAGCGAGACTGCCATGCTGGTGCGGTCCACCTTGGTGAGGATGTCGCCGGGCAGGTAGGACTGCATGTCTGCCATGGTCAAGGCAGTGACCCGGTCACGGCCCTCCGTGCCAGTGAACCAGCGGCTGAGGAGCTGGGAAAATGGCGGCAGCAGCCTGGCCAGATTGTCCCGCGCAACTCCCCCGGCGCCCGCCTCGATCGGAAGTGCCACCGTCGTGGCGTAGCGTCCCTGCCAGGAGCGGCCCAGGTCGAGCAATCGGTTTCGTCCGTACGCGCCCTGCGGCAGGATCCGCCCGGCGAGGGCGGGCAGGGGACGGACTGCAGCCGGCAGGGTGCCACGGCGCGTGGCGTCCCGGTAGCGGGTGTAGCCCGCGAAGAGCTCATCGCCACCATCACCCGACAGTGCCACGGTCACGTGCTGTCGCGCGAGTTCCGATACGAAGTAGGTGGGCAGCGCGGATGAATCGGCGAATGGCTCGTCGAACAGTGTAATGAGTCCGTCGATCACCTGATCGGCAGCGAGAGTGAGCGTGAGCTCCGTGTGGTCGGTGCCGAGCGCGGCGGCCACCTGCCTGGCATGGGGTGCCTCGTTATAGCCCATCTCCTCGAAGCCGATCGAGAAGGTCCTGACCCTCCCTGCCGCCTCCCGCGCCATCAGCGCGACCACCGTCGAACTGTCGAGCCCTCCGGAGAGGAATGCGCCCAATGGCACTTCCGATTCCAGGTGCGACGTCACCGCCTCAGCCAGGAGACGGCGGATTTCCTCCACGGCTTCGTCTTCGCCGATGCGAACCTCGGGGCGGATGGGCGACCAGTAGCGCGTCACCTCAACCGTGTCCGGGCTATCGGCACTCCAGGCCAGGAAGTGTCCGGGCGGCAGCTTGCACACGTCCCGATACACCGACATCGGGTCCGGGACATACCCGAGTGCCAGGTACCAGGCGATGGCCTCATCCGAGATGGCCGGTGCGGCGCCGCTGGCGTGGAGCGACCGCAGCTCGCTGCAGAAGCGCAGCGCCCCATCGCGCAGTTCATAGTAGAGAGGCTTGATGCCCAGACGGTCGCGGGCGATCAGCAGGCGCCGCCGGCGGGCATCCCAGAGGGCGAACGCAAACATGCCCTGGAGGTGGGAAACGACGTCGTCTCCCCATTCCTCATAGCCGTGGACGATGGTTTCGGTGTCCGAGTGAGTACGGAAGTGATGGCGCTCAGCGCTCAGCGCCAGGCGCAACGCCCTATGATTGTATATCTCCCCGTTGAAGACGATCTGCACGCTCCCGTCTTCATTACCGATCGGCTGCTGGCCGCCGGCCACGTCGATAATGCTGAGCCGCCGCATGCCAAGCCCCACCCCGGGCGCCACAAAGTGGCCCTCGTCGTCGGGGCCGCGGTGCCGGATGGCGCCGCACATCCGGGCAAGAAGCGCCTCCGCCTCCATGCCATCCAGGGGCAGGCCCGCAAATCCGGCGATGCCACACATGCTCAGGCTCCCGGTCTGAGCACGATGCGCCGCGCTTCGGCGGCCTCGCGCTCCGCGGCCGTGGCGAGCGACCAGATAAGGGCGATGTGCACGTAGAAAAACGTCAGCTTGGAGTAACTGCCCCAGATCGCGGCAATCATGAAGCAGAGCAGCCCCAGTTCCAGGAAGCGAAGCTGGGTCGCGGCTTCCGGCAGCAGCCGCTTGATTCGTCGTCGCACCGAGCGGGAGTGCACGAGCGTGGCGCCGACCAGCAGGAGGAACAGCGCCAGGCCGATCACCCCGTTTTCCGCCAGCAGCGTGATGTAGGTGCTGTGGGCGTCGCGGTCGCCCAGGATTTCCGAGACGGAGCCATTCGCATAACGGTACGCTCCCAGTCCGACGCCGTTGACCGGATTGGCCTTGAAGATCCGCATGCCAGTCTGCCAGATCTGCCATCGCTGCTCGGCGGATCCCATCTCGTCGACTTCATTGAGCGTCGACGTGGACGTGGCATAGCGGAGCCCGCTGAGCCGGTCCCAGACCCCCTTCGGGGCCAGGAAGGCCAGCGCCGCGCCGAGTACCACCAGGATCATGAAGAACTTGAAGCGCTTGGGATGGCTCCAGAGGGCACCGATCACGAAGACACCCAGTGCCAGGAGCACCGCGCGCGACTGGGTCACGATGATGGTGAAGGGAAGCGCCGCCACGGCAAAGAGAGCACCCAGCCGGACCAGCCCCTTCTTCTCGGTCAGCAATAGCGCGGCCGCCATGGACAGTTGCAGTATGGTCAGTGCGGCCAGGTCGTTCGGGTTGCTGAAAATCCCCTGATACCAGGCGGCGCGCCCGAAGTAGGTATTGCCGGTCACGTAGTTGACGAGGGTGCCGCGCACCGGGTGGCTGCCGTAGAGCGCGAGGAACGCCACCATGAAGAACCAGATCTGTGACCGGGT
Organism: Gemmatimonadales bacterium; assembly: GCA_035700175.1. Taxonomy (GTDB): domain Bacteria; phylum Gemmatimonadota; class Gemmatimonadetes; order Gemmatimonadales; family GWC2-71-9; genus CAMLHP01. The sequence goes on from DASSOW010000445.1 coordinate 2,725, forward strand.
ACGGACGCCGTTGACGATCGCGAGATAGATCAGGCCGACCTTGCCAAGCTCGAGCCACGCGTCGAAGGCCACACTGCGCCAGGGCGAGAACAAGGCCCCGACACCGGCCCACAGGAGGAAGGCCACAAAGAGGCCGGCGCTGGCCGGAAAGCGAAGGCCGCCCGGCACCAGCAGCAGCCCTGCGAGTGCGGCAATGATCGAAGCTTCCCCGATGGGGAGGCGGTAGGTCACCGCGGCGAAGAGATAGCCCAGGATACCGATGAACGTCAGTGACCACGTCACGGCGCCGAGGCGGGAACGCAACTGCACCAGGTCGCGCCAGACATCCCGAACCGCACGCCGCACCGGAGCGGGTGCCGCTGTGGGCGGGGGCGCCACCGGTGCCACGACCGGGCTCTCACTCGTGGTACCCTGCGCGGCGGCCGCCATGGAGCGGGCCGTGCGCCATCCTTCACGACGGGCGCTCATCGGGCCAGTTCCTCGTAAAGCGCTGTCAGCTGGTTCAGAACCACCTCTTGGGAAAACCGGTCCATGGCTGCCTTTCGTCCGGCCTGGCCCATGGCCTCGGCGCGGGCCGGATCCTCTCGCAGTCGCTCGATGGCGGCCGCAAGCGCGGCCTCGTCGTCGGAGGGGACCAGCAGTCCGGTCACGCCATCCGACACCGCGTCGCGCACCCCGCCGACATCGGTGGCGACGACCGGACGCCCAGCTGCCATCGCCTCCACAACGGCGTTGGGGAAGCCTTCGCTCCGGGACGTCAGCACCGAAAGATCGAAAAGCTCATGAGGGTTGGGCCGGTTCGGCAGGGTGCCAGTGAAGGTCAGACTGTCCGCCAGTTTCAGCGACTGGGCCAGCTGTTCGAGCCCTGTCCGCGTCGGGCCATCTCCCACAATGACAATATGAACTGGTCGACCGCCTGCTGTGAGGCGCCGCACCGCATGCAGGAGCAGTGCGTGGTTCTTTACGGCCGAAAGCCGGGCCACGATGCCGACGATCCAGCGATCCGAGGGAATTCCCAGCGCTGCCTGCCGCCGTGCCCGCTCGTTGGGGTCGGGTGAGGCGAACGCCGCCGGCTCGAGGAAATTGGGAATGATGCTGATGCGTTCGGACGGGTAACCCTCCTGGCGAACCAGCGTGGTACCCACGGCGCTGCTGTTCACCAGGAGTCGGGTGGCGCGGCGTGACATGATGCGGTTCAGCGCGTCGAGGCTTGGCTTGGACGAGCTGGCTCCCCAGCGCCGACTGGCGATCACGTTCCGGATGCCTGCCATCCTGGCCCAGAAGCCGACGAAAATGTTGCTGTAGATGTCGTGGCAGTGCACCACATCAGGCCGCCGCCGGCGCAGCCACGACGCGAGTCGAAGGCCCTGCCGCCAGGCACCGGGTCCGTAGAGGTTGGCGATGGGAAAGACGGTGACAGGGATGCCCGCCTCGTCGTATCGGGCACGGAGCGGCCCGTCGGGCTGCATCGCGGCAACTTCAACGGCGACACGGTGCCGGTCGAGTCGCTCTGCCGTGCGCACGGCGTTAAGTTCGGTGCCGCCCACCCCGAAGTTGTCGGTGGCGAAGATTATCTTGAGGGCGCTGGTTGACAGAAGGCATTCCTTGGTGGATGCTCATGCGGGGCTGCCTGGCCGCAATCACCATGCCCCGCTGGCGGCGCGCAGGGAAGATATAGCCGTTCACCCCGCTGCTCCGTCGGAAGCTGTTGTGGTACCGCTGCATCAGATGGTGATGTCCAGCGGCGGAACGCCGATGAACGGGCTTGGATCACCTGCGTAAGTGGTTGAAACACGCCCGTTTAGAGCGGCCGCCCAGTTCGCCCGTGCTGAGTACGGTAATTGCGCAGACGGGTCATGGCTTATCACGAATTGGAGTGAACCATCCAGGCCAATCCCACGACCGCCCGGTCGATGGCCCTCGCGGGCTACCCGATTGCACTGCTGCTGATCCTGGTCCCGATGCTTGATACGGTGCCCAAGATGCTGCCGGCCCATTTTGGCAGCCCTGATTGGCGATATGGTGCAGTCGGCCTGCTGTTCGGAAGTATCGTGACTCCGATCATCGGGCTGACCATTGCGGGTGCGGCTGCGCTGATCGCGCGGCAGTATCGCGGGCTGATGGTGGTGTCCCTGGTGTTCCTCCTGCTGGCGCTGGTGCTCGTGATAGGCGGCGTCGCCTTTCTCGTTGACTTCGGCGGGATTTCTGCCAAGCTCAGCGAGCGCGTCACTCCGGCATTTCATGCGGCCACGGTCAAGACGGCCGTGATCGCGGTGCTGGCCGCCGTCGCTTCCGTCTGGCTGGGTCTCGGCGGTCTCCGGGTGGCGCGCGAAGCACGTGTCGAAGGCAACGGGAACAGGTCGGCTGGTCTGGTCGTTGGTCACTGAAACTCACACGAGGAGTTCGACAATGAAGCTTGGCACGCTGCTTGGCCGGAGCGCCCTGGTGGCAGCCTCGCTCGCGATGTTTGCGGGCACGGCGCGCGCCGACGGTGTTCTTGGCCAACCCCTGGTGAAGACCGGGGACATCAAGGTTGCCTTCGTCGGAAGCGATGCTTTCTACGATGACGATCTCTGGTTCATGATGGAGGTGGGCAATTTCAACACCGCCACGTTCCTGTTCAACAATCACAGCTCGGCTGTCGGTGATCAGGTTGATCCCGAAGATTCGTTCCTGAATGTGGGCGACGAGGCCATCTTCGGCCTCTGCGTCAACGAAGGCGGGAACGACGACGGCCACGACGGCTGCGCCTCCGGCGATCACATCTACTACAGCGGCACCGCCGGTGCCATGGGTGATGACGCCAACACCCCGCCGCACACCAAGGTCTGGAGCCGTGCGGATTACGAGGCCCAGTTCGGCGCGCTCGACACGACGCTCTTCCCACCCGAGTACACCTACATCATCGGGTTCGAGGACATTCTGGGTGGTGGTGACAAGGATTACAACGACGCCATCTTTGCGCTCCAGGGCGTGACGGCGGTGCCGGAACCCGTTACCATGACGCTGCTCGCCACCGGCCTGGCCGGCATGGGCGGCGCCGGCCTGGTGCGTCGTCGCAAGAAGAACGTGTAACACGCGCAGTACAGACTGATTGGCCAGACATGGGGCGCCGCAAGGCGCCCCATTCATTTGTGGATGCTGAGGGCTGAAGGCTGGAGGCCAGGAGAGTTCAGCGTTCAGCCTTTAGCCTTTCGCGCGTCTGGCCCCACTTGTGCAATCCCATTGTCCACGTGACTATTGGACATTCTTCAACCCAGCGCATCCATGACCTCTTCCCCTGCTCCCGCTCGCCCCTGGCTCCTGGCCCTCTACGGCCTGGGTGCGCTTCTGGTTGTCCAGCCGCCGCTCGAAGTGATCAGCGCGGCGTGGCCGCTTCGCTTTGGCGAGGTGGGCTGGCGCTTTGGTGTCATCGGCAGCTTCCAGCAGCTTTCCACCACCTTCGTTGTCGGCGTCGGCGTGATCATGCTCGCGGCGTACCTGCTGGGGCACCGGATGGTGGTCCGTTCGGCTGCCGTCACCGCACTCGTGGTGGTGGTCCTGTTCATTCTCGCTGCCGCGGGCTTTGCGCTGGACTACGTGCAGCTCCGCCGCATGGTGCGGCCCGAGCTGGTGCACACCTTTGACATGACGTCCATGCGCGCCGGCGTGACCGCGCTGTTGTCAGTCATCGCGCTGGCGGTGCTGGGGTATACCGGGATACTGGTAAGCCGGCTCCCCGCGCCTCGTCGGGTTACCCGGCGTGAGGCAGGGGAGGGGCTGATTGTGGGGAGGGGGTAAGAGAGTCGCAGGTCACAAGTCACGGGTCGCAGGCACCGCCGTTGCTACCGCTCAGTATGGAGCGAGCGCAGCAACCCCTGAAGTAACCGTCCGGTGCTGTGGCTGCGTTCCACCAGCTCATTCATATTGCCGGAGTCGCTGAACCCAAGTTCCGAAGCCAGCAGCGCCTGGCATTCCAATTCGTGCAGTGAGCCGCGGGCAATGCGAAGGAATGCGGCAAACTGGGCGTCAGTTCCCCGACCCGTACCTTCTGCGATGTTCGACACGACCGAAACCGCCGCGCGGCGCATCTGGGCTGTCAGGCCATAGCGCTCCTGTGCGGGGAAAGTTGCGGTCAGTCGGTAAGTGGTGACCGCAAGCTCCTGGCTGCTCTTCCAGACGTCGAGATCTTGGAATTTGCCCATGGGGCAAAGATGTCACGATGCGGCGGGATATCCAGGACCCACTTCACGCAGCTCGTACCATTTTCCTGCGACCTGCGACCTGCGACCTGCGACCTGCGACCTGTGACCTGTGACCTGCGACCCACGACTCCCTCACGCCGGTTCCGGCAACAGCTTCCGCACTGCCGGCACCAGCATCGTGCCGACGCTGGTGGCCACGGAATCGGGGTTGGTCATGCGCTCGGTGATCGGCACCACGATCCGCACCAGCGCCTCTTCCGACCGGCCCGTGAGGGCGGCGTCCCGCAGCAGCTCCCACTTCACCCGGTATTCGCTCGCTTCCACCCGGCCGCGGCCTTCGTACCAGTAATAGACCAGCGCCTTGGCCTTCTGGTTGACCAGCTCGTAGCGATTGACGATGACGGTATCGCTGCCGATCACGAGCGGCTGCCGGCTGGAGCTGATCGGCTCCCACCCGGCCCCGGGCAGGCAGTTCTTGGGTGAGTGGATGGTGCGTCCCTGCGTCTGCTGCTCGTAATAGCCCACGTACACCGAAAAGGCCGATACCGTGTCCGGCGTGGTGAAGATCCGGAGCACGTAGTCCGACATGCCGGCAACTTCCTGTTCATCCGCGGAGATCTTCTGGTCATACCCCGTGTAGATGCCGAGCTGGCGGGGCAGCGACTCGAGCGAGCCGCGCAGCGGCATGGCCTGCTGCCGCTGGACGCTGACGAGCAGGAGGCAGCCGCACCCGAGAATGCCGGCCGGCAGCCAGCGGTGCCAATCACGCATCGAGCGGCTCCTTGCCCAGGCGGCGTTCGATAGCGCGCGCGGCCCAGGCGAGCAGGGCCAGCAGGCCGAACGCGACGATGAAGAGCAGCCATCCCTCGGTCATGTGCATGAAGCCTTCGCCCAGCTTGGGGTCCACGAAGAAGACCAGGAAGCCGGTGAAGAAG
>DASSOW010000446.1:0-7069 GCA_035700175.1 Gemmatimonadales bacterium
CTTCACGCGCAAGGCGGCGGCCGAGCTGCGCGAGCGCTTCGAGGAAGAGCTCGAGAAGCGCGCGTTACCGGGTCGGGACCAGGCCTTCATCGGGACCATCCACGCCTTCTGCGGGCGGCTGCTGCGGGAGCATCCGCTCGAGGCCGGCCTCGATCCGTCGTTCCAGGAACTGGATGAAGAGGCGTGGCCGGTGCTGGTGCAGAACTTCTGGCGCCGCCGGATCGATCGGCTGCGGAGCCAGGGTGACAAGTCACTGGACGCAGTGATTCAACTGGGCATTGACCCACGCGACCTGGCCGGGGGCTTTGCCACTTTGGTCACGTACCCGGACGTCGTCTTCCCCTCGAAATCGGTGCCGGCGCCGGATCCGACGTCCTGTCGCAAGCATCTCCTCGCGCTCCTCGCCAGAACCCAGGAGATGTTTCCGGACGAGGAGCCGGAGAGCGGCTACGACAGCCTGCAGCGCACCTGCCGCCGGCTCCGCTTCTGGCAGCGCACCCAGGAGTGGGATCACCTGCCGACGTTCGCGGCCGCGCTGGCATCGCTCAGCAGCAGGAGCTGCAGCGTCACCCAGAACCGCTGGGGCGACAAGAAGACGGCCAAGGCCCTGGGCGAAGCGTGGGCCGATCTGCTGGCCCAGGAGGTAGCACCCCTGCTCACGCGCTGGCGGGAGCATTGCTACCACCCAGTCCTGACGCTCCTCATGGAGTCGGCCGACGCATTCAGCGCCGAGCGGCTCCGCTCCGGCACGCTTGGCTTCGGCGACCTGCTGCTCGGTGCATCTCGCCTGCTTCGCACCAGCGATCGGGCCCGCCGCATGCTGGGCGAGCGGTTCCGTCACCTGCTGGTGGACGAGTTCCAGGACACCGATCCGATCCAGGCCGAGATCTGCTTCCTGCTGGCGTCCGATCCGGAGGAGGGCGTGGACTGGCGGCTGGTGAAGCTGCGCCCCGGCGCGCTCTTCGTAGTCGGCGATCCCAAGCAGAGCATTTATCGCTTCCGTCGTGCCGATATCCAGACATACGAGATGGTGAAGCGGCGGATCGCGGAGCAGGGCGCCGTGCTGCGGCTGGTCAGCAACTTCCGCTCGGTGCATCCGATCGCGGCGCTGGTGGACACTCACTTCTCGGCGCACTTCCCGAAGGACGGCTCTGCGGTGCAGGCGCCCTTTGCGCCGCTCGCCACGGTCAAGCCGCCGGAGGGCGTCGACGGGGTCTTCTGCTATGGCGTGACGCCGGAGGGAAACAACAAGGAGGAGATCCACTTCGAGGACGCCCGGCGGCTGGCGTCATGCATCGCGCAGCGGATCGCCACCGGCGCGTACAGGCCATCCGACTTCCTGGTGCTGGCGCTCAACCTGAAGTCGCTGGCGTACTACGCCCGCGAGCTCGCCGCCCGCAACGTCCCGGTCAGCGTCACCGGTGCACCGCTGTCGCAGGAGGAGGAGCTGGGCGAACTGCTCGTCATCCTCCGCGCGCTGGCCCAGCCGTCCAACGCGGTGCTGGTCGCGGCTGTGCTGGAAGGACTCTGCTTCGGGCTCTCGCCCGCGGACCTCGATGAGGGCCACTCGGCTGGACTCAGGTTCGCGATTTCCGAACCGCCGGCTGACGCCAGCAGCCGGTGCGGCGCGGCACTCGCCACGCTATATGAGTGGTGGCGCACGTCGCGACGGCTGGCGCCTGACCTGCTCGTGGAACACCTGCTCGATGCCACCGGACTCCTGCCGCTCGCCGCAGGTCTTTCGCTGGGTGATGCCCGTGCCGGCGCGCTGCTTCACCTGGTGGAGCTGCTTCGTCGCGAGAGCGCCGCGGCCGGGCTCTCGCTGCCGCGCGCGGTCGAGCTGATCGAGACGGCACTCGAAGTCTCCAGCGCCGAGACACCGCTCAGGCCCGGGCGGCGGGAATCGGTACGGGTCATGAACCTGCACAAGGCCAAGGGGCTTCAGTCGCGTGTCGTGGTGCTGGCGGCGCCCGTGGCGCAGAGCGAGCACCCGCCGTCGGTACACGTGCGGCGAGATGGAGCCGGCGCGGCGACGGGTGGAATGGTGATCAGCAGCGAGGACCGCATCCTCGCCCAGCCCACCGGATGGCAGGAGATGGCGGCGCGTGAAGCCGAGTTTGCCCAGGCGGAACGGCAGCGCCTGCTGTACGTGGCCGCGACCCGGGCGGAACGGGAACTCATCGTCTCCCAGCTCGCGCTGGAACTCAAGACCAAGGCGGCGGAGGACAAGTCCTTCTGGGCGCCGCTCGCGGGTGCGCTCGCCCAGCATGCGACGCGCATGGCGCTGCCGCTGGACCAGCCGGCCGGCCGTGACCAGCCCACCATGACGCACGCCGAGCTGCTGGCGCGCTGCGAGTCGGCGGCGACGCAGCGTACCGCCGCGGGCAGGCCAGGGATTCGGCTGACCTCGGTCACGCGCACGCTTCGCGAGGAGCGCGAGGACGCGCGACTCTCAGGGAGCTCGCGCTCGCGGGACGGCGCCGCATGGGGGCGGCTGGTGCACCAGACGCTGGAGGCGATGGGGCGGGGAAGGGACGGTGTCTCGCTCGATCGCTACGTGCGGGCTCTGGTGCAGGAGGAGCTGCGGGCGGCGACTGCGCTGGAGCGGGAGGCCACGGTGGCGCGCGTGCTGGCGCAGGCGGAACGGATGCGCCGGCACGATGCCTGGCAGCAGCTCACCGGCGCCACCGATCGCGCGTTTGAGCTGCCGATCTTCACCGTGGATGACGCCGATGGCGTGGATGTCGTGACCCAGGGAATCGCCGATGCGGCCGCGCTGGTGGATGGCGCGTGGGTCGTCCTCGACTGGAAAACCGATCATGCGGACGACGACACCTGGGCCCGGCGTGAGGAAGAGTATCGGCGGCAGGTGGAAGCCTACGCGCGCATGATCGCGGCGCGCGCGGGAGTGCCGGCCAGGGGGGAGATCATTCGAGTGAAGGAGTCGTAATGGCAGGCAGCAAGCTGCAGCGATGGATGGATCTCCTGGCGGCGCTGCTCCGTCGCCACTACCCCGTGACCTTCGACGAAGTGCGGCAGGACGTGCCGGCCTACACCGGCGGCGCGCCAGAAACGGTGCGCCGCATGTTCGAGCGGGACAAGGACGACCTTCGGCAGTTCGGCGTCCCGATCGAAACCGTGACCGAAGACGGCGAGGTCCTCGGCTACAGGCTGCGGACCCGCGACTTCTACATGCCGTACCTGGCTGTGGTGGATGCCGAGCGCCGCACCGAGCCGCGGCGGGTCAACCGCGACGGCTTTCGCGCGCTGGAGCGGCTTGCCTTCACCTCCGATGAACTTGCCGCCATCGCCGATGGCGCGCGCCAGGTGCTGCACCTTGATGATGATGACCTCGCGGGCGACGTGCGCTCCGCGCTCCGCAAGCTGGCGGTGGATCTCCCCATGGACGGCGTGGAGCAGGCGACGAGCAGCGTGAATGTCGTTCCCGCCACTGCCCGGCACGATCACGCGGTCCTCGACGAGCTGGCCAGCGCCATGGAGCGGCGGAAACTGGTGAGTTTCGACTACGCCTCGGTAGCCACGGGAACCACCACCCAGCGCACCGTCGAGCCGCTGGGCCTCTTCTTCCTGAGCCACCACTGGTACCTCGCGGCACGCGAGCCGGGCGAGGACCTGGTCAAGAACTTCCGGGTGAGCCGCATCAGCAACGCGAGCGCCACTCGTGGGAAGCCCGGCACGCCCGACTTCGAGCGGCCTGCGGGGTTCGACCTGCGCCTGCATGCGCGCCAGCGGAACGCCTGGGAGCTGGGCGACGGCGACTGGATGGATGCGGTGGTCAGTTTTGCCAGCCACTCGGGCGCCGCCGACGCCGCCCAGCGACTTGGCGCCGAGGTGGCGGACGAACCCTCCCAGCGCCGCTACCAGGTGCGGCGGCTCGACGCGTTCGTGCGCTGGCTGCTCCCGCTGGCCGGGCAGGTCACGCCGGTTTCGCCGCCCGAGCTCGTGGAAGCATGGCAGGATGCGTTGCGCGGCACCCTCGCGCTCTACGGAGAAGCGACATGAGCGATACTGCAGCGGACCAGCTTCGGCGTGTCCTGCTCCTCATTCCCAAGCTCGCTGACGACGAGAATCACGACATCGACGAGGTCGCGGCGCTGCTGGGCGTCAATCGGGCCACGCTGCTGCGTGACGTCCGGTCGCTGGCCGACCGGTTCGACGATCCGGGCGGGTTCGTGGCCGGCGTCACCATCACCCAGGACCACGAGAAGGTCTCCGTGCATGCCAGCCACTTCCTGCGTCCCATGCGGCTCACCGTGAGCGAGCTGGCGGCGCTGGACCTGGGGCTCGCCATGCTGCGCGGCCTGCGCCCGCGGGAAGAGCTGGCAGTGGTGGACGCCGCGCGGGCCCGCCTGCGAGAAGTGCTGGCTGAGCTCCCCGACAGCACCGAGGCACCCGCGCTCCGTGCGGCGAGCCTCGGCGCACTCACGCCCGAGCTTCGGGCCACGCGCGAAACCTTGCGGCATGCTACCCGGGATCATCACAAGGTGCGCATCGGATACCGGAAGGCCGACGCCGCCTCGGCGAGCGAACGGGTCCTCTGTCCCTATGGACTGATTTTCTCGCGCGGCACCTGGTACCTGGTGGCGCATTGCGAGTCGAGCGCGGGACTCCGGGTGTTCCGGCTGGATCGGATCATGAAGGTGGAGCAGCTGGACGAGAGCTTCGACGGACCGGAAGAGGAAGTGCTCGCGAGTGTGGTGCGCGACGGCCACGTTTTTCATACCGAGGATCCGGTCGCGAGCGTGACGATTCGTTATTCGCCAGCGGTGGCCGGCTGGATCGCCGAGCGCGAGGGCGTGCCATTGGCTGAGGATGGATCACTCACGCGAGACTACCCGCTGGCGGACACCGACTGGGCCGTACGGCATGTGCTGCAGTACGGCCCCGAAGCGGAAGTGCTGGCACCGCCGGAGGTGAGGGAGGCGGTGGTGGGAAGGCTACTAGGGGTTAGGGGTTAGGGGCCAGGGACTAGGGCAGCAAGACAGGGCTCCGAACTTCCGCCCTAACCCCTATCCCCTAATCCCTAACCCCTAACCCCTAATCCCTAGCCCCTAGCCCCATGCCTCCTCCACATCCTTCGTCGCCTGCTTCAATATCTCCGCCACCTTTGCGAGGGCAGGATCGTCGGGTCCCCGGCGCCAGGCGGTGCCGAAGGTGGTCTTGGCCAGCCGGCCGAAGGTGCGGTGCAGATCGCCCATGGCGCCGCCGGCCACATCGCGCACAGTCTCCTTGACCCGCTCGATGATCTCGTCGATCAGGTCGCGGTTCTCGGTGAGGTACGCGTCACCTTCCGGCGTGATGTGGTAGACCTTCTTGCCGTCCGCCTCTTCCACCCGCACAAACCCCTCGTCCTCGAGCAGCTGGAGCGTCGGGTAGACGGTGCCCGGTGAGGGAGAGTAGGTGCCGGCCATCTTCTCTTCCAGCGCCTTCATCACCTCGTAGCCATGCATCGGCTTGTCCTTGAGCAGGCGGAGGATGATGAACTTCACCTCGCCCGACTCGAACATCTGGCGGCGCCGCCGGCCCCGGCCGCCCTTTGGCCCTCCCCAGCCACCGAAATTGAAGGGGAACTCGGCGCTGAACGGGCCGAAGCCCCAATCGTTGTGTGAGTTACGCATGTCCCTACCTCCAGTATATCGTGCGATGTTACGTACGATATATCGGAAATGATCGAGGGTCAAGGGTTCCTTCGCTGCGCTCAGGACAAGCTACGGGTCGAGGGTCGAGGGGCTCGCCGAGAATGTCATTGCGAGCCCCCTTGCAGCGGGCGAAGCAACCTTGCAGCCCTACATCGGAGCCCGTGGCGGAGCTCCGCCATGAGATTTCGGTCGGGCTGCAAGGTTGCTTCGTCAATGCCTGCGGCGCTTCCTCGCAATGACAGCGCGTGGCGATGTTTGCCGCCGAGCCGCCTTGCCCGCTCCCACCACACCCGTACATTGAATTTTCATCGCCTTTCCGGAGCTCCCATGACAGGCATCTCGCGCCTGCTTCCGCTGCTGCTCGCCGCTGTGGTCGCGTGCTCGGACGCAGCTGGCAACTCCACCGCCACCGTCACTGACAGCGCTGGTGTGCAGATCGTCACGAGTGCCGCGCCGGCCTGGGCGGACGGCAAGGGCTGGGTGATCGATTCGCTGCCGACCCTCGACATCGGGGGAAGCGACTCGGACCCGCACTATGACCTGCTCCGCGTCAATGGCGCGACCCGGCTGAAGGACGGCCACATCGCCGTCCTCAGCGCCGGATCGCTACAACTGATGATCTACGATTCCACCGGCACGTGGATCTCATCGAGCGGACGCGATGGCGAAGGCCCGGGAGAATTCCGCTATCCGTTCACCCTCTTCCGCTTCGCGGGAGATACGCTGGTCACCTATGACTCCCAGTTGCGCCGGGTGAGTCGCTTCGGGCATGACGGCACATTCCTGAATTCCGTCTCGACTTCGCAGGCAGCCGGCGGCGTCTACGTGGTACCAGTCGCGCACCTCGCTGATGGGTCCTGGCTGGGGCGCACGTCCGCCGGATTCACGCCAGACACCAAGCCAGGTGCCATGCGACAGCCGCAGACGCTGTTGCGGCTCACACCCGCTATGGGGCCCGAGACTGATACCCTCACGACGGTTGCCGGCAGCGAGTCATGGATCGTGACCGGCGGGTCCGGTAAGCAGCGCTTCGCCCAGATATACGATGTCCCCCTCGGGTACTCGTCGTGGTTCACAACCCACGATTCGCTGGTCTACGTCGGCGACAACGAGCGCTACACAATCAACGTCCTGCGCCCGGACGGCTCCGTCCTGCGTAGCATCCGCCGCGCCGGTGAACTGCCGCCGGTGACCGCTGAGATGCGGGATCGCCTGAAGGCGGATTTCCTCGACGGGGTGCCCGCTGCAGAGCTCGCCGAGCAGACAGCAATCTGGGATGCCTTCCCGAAGCACGAGCGGATGCCGGCGTACGACGACTTCATGGTGGATGCCGATGGGAATCTCTGGGTCATGCGGGCACGGGTGCTCCGCCCGGATCCCGCCACCGCCGATGTGTTCGATCCGTCTGG
>DASSOW010000447.1:0-2042 GCA_035700175.1 Gemmatimonadales bacterium
GAGGTGCTGCGCAGCGGCTGGGTGGTGCAGGGACCCAGGGTGGCCGCCTTCGAAGCGGGATTCCGCGCCTTCACGGGGCTGCCGGAAGCCGTGGCGTGCACGTCCTGCACGACGGCCCTGCACCTGGCTTTGCTAAGTGAAGGAATCGGCCCGGGTGACGAAGTCATCGTGCCCTCGTTCACCTGGGTGGCCACGGCCAACGCGGTACTGTATTGCGGCGCCACGCCCATCCTCGCGGACATCGATCTCGACACCTTCAACCTGACGGCCGACGAGATCGGGCGGCGCGTGACGGAGCGAACCCGGGCTGTAGTTCCCGTGCACCTGTTTGGGCTGGCGGCCGACATGGACGCTATCATGGCCGTCGCCCGCGAGCACGATCTTTCAGTGGTGGAAGACGCGGCGTGCGCCCTGGGCTCGCTCTGGCGCGGCCGCCATGTGGGCACCTTCGGCGGCGGCGGGGCCTTCTCCTTCCATCCGCGCAAGGCGATCACCACCGGCGAGGGCGGCATGTACACGACGGCTGACGCCGGGAAGGCGCAGCTGGCTCGCTCGCTGCGCGATCACGGGGCGCGCAAGTCGGACTTTGCCCGGCATGGCCACCCTGGTGCTGCGTTCCTGCCGGTGTTTGACGTCGTAGGATACAACTATCGAATGACCGACTTGCAGGGTGCCGTGGGAGTGGCACAGCTCGCCAAGCTGCCGCTGATACTGGACCAGAGAATCGCACTCGCCAAGCGCTACGACAGTCTCCTCGCCGACCTGCCGGGATTGAAGACGCCGTCCGAACCGGACGGGTGCCGGCACGCCTATCAGTCGTACGTCTGTCGCCTCGAGGTCCGGGACCCGTCAGAGGCTTCCATCCGAAGTGCAAACGCACGACGCAACGCGGTGATGGCTGCGCTCGAGGCCGAAGGAATCGCCACGCGCCAGGGTACCCACGCCGTCCACGCGCTTGCGTACTATCGGCGTACCTACGGCTTCAGCGAGATGGACTTCCCGAACGCCTGGGCGGCGGATCAGCTGAGCCTGACGCTTCCGCTCTTCGCGGGCATGGAGGAGGCGGACCAGGATCGGGTGGTGGAACGGTTGCGTCATCACCTGAGCTCGACTCTTGGCTGACGCGCCGACACGCGACTCGATGTGGGGCGTGCTGCGGGATCCGCTGAGTGGCTCACCGCTCCGCTGGGATCCACGGTCCTCGTCACTGATCTCCGAGCGTGGGAACTGCTATCCCGTCCGCTCAGGCATTGCCCGCTTCGTCGCCGGGCAGACAGTGTCGGACGAACAAGCCAGTACCGGGGAGACGTTTTCGCGGAAGTGGGATCGGGTGAGCCACTTCGGGCACGACGAGGCGACGCGGAAAACCATGCACGACTGGTACCTGGAGCGCTACGGGTGGCGCGACGCGGTTGCCCTGCAGCGCTTCCTCGGCGGCTGCGAGCGGATACTGGACGCGGGCTGCGGCGTGGGCCGCGATGTGGTGTGGTACCGGAGCCTGGCGCCGGCCTCGGCCCTGGTGGCGGGCGTAGACATTTCCACGTCGGTTGACCACGCGATGGCCAATGCCGGCCCGGACGCGCGGATTCTGCTCGCGCAGGCGGATCTGGCGCAGCTGCCCTTTGCGCCGGACTACTTCGATTTCGTGGCTTGCGACCAGGTATTGCATCATACGCACGACCCTCACGCGAGCTTCCGCCACCTAGTCAGCCGAGTGCGGCCGGGCGGAGTGCTCGCCTTCTACGTCTACCGGGTCAAGGGACCGATCCGTGAATTTTGTGACGACCACCTGCGCCAGCTGGCCATCGGCATGCCCGACGAGAACGCTGTGCGGCTCGCGGAGGCCCTGACCAGGTTCGGCCAGGCGCTAACGGACCAGCACCTGACCATCGACATTCCGGAGGCGATACCGGAACTCGGAATCGCTGCCGGCCGGTTCGACCTGCAGCGATGGCTGTATTGGAACGTCTTCAAGTGCTACTACAATGCTGACTGGGACTGGCAATCCAACGTCATGACCAATTACGACTGGTATCGTCCGC
>DASSOW010000448.1:0-2100 GCA_035700175.1 Gemmatimonadales bacterium
GGCGCCTTCCCTCCTTCGCCTGGGCCAGCTCTACCAGAGTGCCGGCGACACGGCACGTGCCATGGATTACTATGGGCGGTTCGTGCGGGTCTGGAAGGACGCCGATCCCGACCTGCAGCCGCGGGTCACTGAAGCGAAGAAAGCGATGGCGGAACTGGTGCCGGACAAGGGCAGGTAGAGAGGGACGAGGGACGAGGGACGAGGGACGAGGGAGGGAGCCGAAGCTCGCACGATCGTCACCCCAGCGAAACCCCGGTTTTCACCGGGGTGACGGGGTCCATGAGGGCTCTGGGCATGCCGCTTCACCCACGTGGCGCGTCCAGCGTGATGAATCAGCGCGGGTGAGCCCTCATGGATTCCCGCTTGCGCGGCAATGACGGACAGGCAAGCTCCTGCTCGCCCTGCTCGCCCTGTCACGACTGCAGCTGCAGGAACGCCTCCACCGCCGCCCGGGCACGCGCCGAGCTGGCACGCGGGCCGGGCGGCTCGGCGACGCCGAGCAGCAGGCCGATCATCATGTCACCGAGCAGCAGCCCGCGGAACTGATCGGCCAGTTTCCCGGGACTGCCCTCGAGCAATCCAGCCGTGCGCGCTCCTGCCATCAGCTTCCGTAACGCCGCACGGGCGGTAGCCCGGCCCACTGAATCGAGCACCTCCGCCACTTCCGGCGCACGCACCGCCTCGGCGATCGCAAGACGGAAGGCGCCCACTACCACAGGATCGCTGGTCTCTCGGATGAGCTGGGCCCCGAAGGTCGTGAGCACCTGCGCCAGGCTCTCGCGATCATGAGGCACCGGCAGGTTTGCCGGGAGCTCCAGCCGCTGGGCGCGCTCGCGGATGGCGGCGACCAGCATTTCCCGTTTCTTCCCCACCAGGGCATAGAGCTCCCGCTTCGAGACCCGGGCCGCCGAGGCGATCTCGGCTGTGCTCGCCGCCGCGTATCCGTGACGCGTGAAGGCGGCGAAGGCCGCCTCCAGGATCCGGTGCCGCGCGTCCATCCGTCCCTCCTTGACGACGTTGGTACCGCCTGGTACCATAATAACAGGTGGTACCGGTTGGTACCACCTGCAACCTCTGTCCCACAGGGAGGCCCATCGGCCCCATGTCACCCCAGATTCTCTTCCCGCTCCAGCTCGTCCTGGGCTACGTCGCGTGGTTCCTCTGCATCCGGACGTACGTGCTGCCCAGACTCAATAGCATGGACCCCATCGCGGCGCATCGCGCCATCGCCACCTTCCACAGTTTCCGGTTCTTCGGGCTGGTGTTCATCCTGCCCGGCGTGGTGGGGCCCGGGCTGCCCGCCCACTTTGCCAGCTTTGCCGCGTCGTGGGACCTCGCCACCGGCCTGCTCGCCATCCTGGCACTCCTCACGGTGCGGATCCGTCCGCTCTTCTGGCTCTTCGTGGTGAGCTTCAACCTGGTGGGCGCAACCGACCTGATCCTCGACTACTATCATGCCATCGAGGCGGGGCTGCCGGCCATGGCCGGGCGGCTGGGCGCCGCCTATTTCATCCCGGTCATCTATGTGCCGGCGCTGATGATCACCCACGTCGTCGCATTCCAGTTGCTGCTGCGACATCGTTCCCGGGCCGCTCAGCCCATGACCGGCGAGGTAGCGACCGCGTAGGCGGGTCGCGGGTCGCGGGTAGCGGGTCGCGAACCGAAGCTGGCCCGCTCGTCATTCCTGCGAAAGCAGGAATCCATGTGGGCTCACCCGTGGTGAATCACCATTCCTGAGTCCCGCATGGACCCCCGCCTTCGCGGGGGTGACGACCAGCCGGGCCTCAAATCGCCGATTCGGCGAGCTCACAGCTCGCAGCTCTCAACTCTCAACTCCTCATGCCCCTCCACGGCGACACCCTCGACGCTTCCCTGACCGTTTCCGATCTCGACCGGAGCGCCAGCTGGTACACCACCATCCTCGGCTTCACCGTCGACCGTCGCCACGAGCGTGACGGAAAGCTGATAGCAGTGTCGCTCAAGGCCGGCAACGTCCGCCTGCTTCTCTCCCAGGACGACGGTTCCAGGGGACTGGATCGAGCACGGGGCGAGGCAATTTCCCTTCGGATCACCACCCGCCAGGATATCGACGCGCTCGCC
>DASSOW010000449.1:0-6705 GCA_035700175.1 Gemmatimonadales bacterium
TGAACATCACCGTGCCGAAACTGCTGTCGATGCCGGTAATCATCACCAGCGGCTTGGGGAAGCCGCGGATGAGGATCGCCGAGCTGTCGAGGTCCCACGGCAGCACGTTGGCGAAGAGATTGCCGCCGTGGCCCTCGTTCACCACGAAGCTCCGGGCTCCGCCGTCGCGCGCACCCCGGATGGCGGCATTCACTTCCTGCGTCAGCAGCGAGCGGAAGTGGTCCCAGTAATCAGGGCTGGTGAGGTCCTTGTAGTGCTCGCCCTCGTTGCCGGCGATCACTTCATGGATGTCTACGGCGCTGCCCATTCCCTCCATGTCGGGGATGATGTACACCCGGAACCCATCTTCGTGGGGAATTCGCTTGGCCTGATACTCGGCCAGCGACGCGTTGCGACCCTGCGCCTGCAGCGTCGCGGCGAGACAGAGCAGTACCGGCAGCACCAGGAGTCGCTTCATCGCATCCTCGCTCGTTTCAAGGTCAGGGATTGCCCAGCATCAGGAGCCGCAGCTCGGTCATTTCCTCGATGGCATACCGCACGCCTTCACGCCCGTATCCGGACGCCTTGACGCCGCCGTAGGGCATGTGGTCGACCCGGAAGCCGGGGACATCGTTGACCACGAGACCGCCCACTTCCAGGCGCTCGAAGGCCAGGAGGATGCGACGGATGTCATGGGTGAAGAGGCCGGCCTGAAGCCCGTAGGGCGAGTCGTTCACGGTGGTGAGGGCGTCCTCGAAGTCGTCATACGGCCGCACCGTGGTGACCGGTGCGAACACCTCCTCGCAGTTGACCATCATGCGGCTGGTTGTATCGAGCAGGATCGTCGGCTCGAGTACTGCGCCACTCCGAGTCCCGCCCGCTGCCAGCCTGGCGCCCGCCGCCACGGCTTCGGCAACCCACGCTTCGGCGCGTTCAGCATTGGCCTCGTCGATCATGGGGCCGACGTCGGTCGTCTCCGCCATCGGGTCACCAGTGCGGAGCTTTTTCACCGCGGCCACATAACGATCGGTAAAGTCGTGATACAGTGAGTCGTGGACCAGGATCCGCTGGGTCGAGATGCAGGACTGCCCGGCGTACACGTATCCGCCGGCCACGCAGCGCTGCACCGCGTGTTCCAGGTCGGCGTCGGGCTCGACGATCACCGCCGCGTTGCCGCCCAGCTCCAGCGTCACCCGCTTGGCGGACGCGCGCTGCTTGATGGCCCAGCCGGCGCGCGCCGATCCCGTGAAGGTGATCATGCGGACGCGCGGATCGTCAATGAGCGGCGCGGCCGTCTCGTTGCTGCAGAGCAGGATGGACAGCGCGCCGGCCGGATAGCCAGCCTCCTGGATGATGCCGGCCATCATGAGCGTCGCGAGCGGATCCTGGGGCGGAAGCTTGAGCACCATCGTCGCGCCGCAGGCGATGGCGGGCGCCAGCTTGTGGGCGGCGAGCAGGACGGGATAGTTGAACGCGATGATGCCGGTAATGGGCGCGAGCGGGAAGCGGCGGGTGATACCCCAGCGGTGCTCGCCATGGGGCTGAAGGTCAAGCGGCATCACGTCGCCACCCAGCCGCTTGGCCTCCTCCGCGCCCTGCTGGAAGACAAACGCCGCGCGATCGATCTCGGTGCGTGCCATGCCGACCGGTTTCCCGGCCTCGGCGGCGAGCAGCCGGGCCATCTCCTCCCGCCGGTCCATGATCCCAAGGCGGATCCGGTCGAGCACGGCGGCACGCGCATGGGATGGCATGGCGGCCGCGGCGGATGCCGCGGCCACGGCGGCGTCGAGTGCCGAGGCGATCTCGGCCGGGCCGGCCAGCGTCGCGAGGCCGACCACGTCGCCCGACCAGGGACTTCGGATCTCGGCCCTGTCAGCGCCAGCGTAGAGTTCACCCGCCAGCAGGAAAGGCCAGGTCCGGGTGCGAGGTGCGGTGGCGGTCATGGAGCAGTCCGGGATGATTCGGCCGGGGGCAGCCGTCACCGGAAATGTCCTGCTGATCCGGGTGATGCGCTAGGGTCGCGGGTCGCGGTTGCGGGTCGCGGGTCGCGGGTCGTGGGTCGTGGGTCGTGGGTCGTGAGGTCGAGAGGTCGCTATGAAATGAGCGGCGAGCTTCGGCCGAGGCGCCGGAGTCCCCCAGGGCGGCACAGCGGATGACCCACGCATGTCTTTGGGGCTGGTTTCAGTCGAGTGGGGGAAACCCCGTTGTCATGATGATTGCGAGAACGATGATCGGTGGGACAATCCACGTGATTACAACGGCGACGAGGCCGGCCCACGCCGTGGCGCGCCAGCGCTTTACGCCCCGTCGCTGCAGGGCTGACAGGGCCCATCCGCCCATAATACCGCCCGGGACCAGAAACAGCATGGCGAACAGCCATCCGTCTGTAATGCTGGCCGATCCGAAGCGATGGGCCATCGATTCCTGCACCACCGACACCGCCAGCGCGATTCCGGCCAGCGCAATCGCCACGATCGACAGCCGCCGCCTTGGCAGTGGCCACTGGGCAAGCAGGATCAGCAAGCCACAGAGCAGCGCCGAATACGCCAGCAGCCCCGGCGCGATGCTACGGATATCGATGCCCATGGCGGTCCCGGCTGGAGTTCAATCGGCCTGCAAGGTGGCTTCGATCATGAAGCGTGGCACCGTCACGGTTCATCACCGCTCGGGCCATAGATCTGCGGCACCGTGGATCCCATGGGCCGGAGGTACGTACTGATCTGCCCGCGATGATGCACAATGTCAAACAGAAAGCTCCACGCCATCGGCGACGCCGGGCGCTCGCTGCCAAAGAACTCCAGATTCCCGCCCCACTTTTCGTCCGGCAGCGCCCTCCACCGCTCGGCCAGGCCGGAGCTCTGCTGCTCGTACGCGCTGAGCACATCCTTCATGGAGGCAGGCATGGGCGGGGGCGCCCATTCCGCCTTGCCGCTCTCCAGCGCCTCGATGATCATCTTCTCTTCACACACAATCTGCCAGGCGATTTCTTGTGCTGTCCGTGACTTGGGGTCAGGCCGGTAGTCCGATCCTTCCGGGATCCGCGCCAGCACATCGCGGGTGGTCCTGGACTCGTTGATCCAGAAATTGTTGAACAGCGTCCGTTCATCCATGGGAACTCCGATGTGAGAGTGGTTGCGGGTCGCGGGTCACCGGTCGCGAGACTTGCGACTGCGACGGCTTTCGAGCCGTCCAACCGTCTAACCGTCTACTTCGTACCGCAACTCCGCGAAGCTGGCACCGCGCTGGGTGACGGAGATCAGGCGAAGCGGCGGTGTGGTGATGACTCTGGGCAGGAGTGGGGCGCCGGCACCCAGTGTGACCGACGCGACGGTCACGATCAATTCGTCCAGCAGCCCGTGATCGTGGAACTGTCCCACCAGCTCGCCGCCACCCACCAGCCAGATGTTCTTGCCGCCGGCCGCCTCCGTCATGGCGCGGTGGACTGGACGCACGTCGCCGTGGACGAAACGGATGTCGGCGCCAGGCACGGCCCGCCGCTTCTGGCTGCTGAACACCCACGTCGGCAGCGTGTAGGGCCACGGCTTGGTGGTTCCATCCTCGGCGAACACGTGATGGTCGAGCACCCAGTCGTAGGTGGTCGAGCCCATCGCAATTGCACCCACGCCTGCGATGAACTTGTCGTAACTGTCCCCCGGCCCCTCCGGAAACTGCATCAGCCAGTCGAGGTTGTTCTGCGGGTCGGCGATGAAGCCGTCGAGACTGGTGGCGGTGTAGTAGATGGTTTTCATGGGGTCGAGGGTCGAGGGTCACGGGTCGCGGGTCGCGGGTCGTGGGTCACGATGCTGCCGTCGAGAGTGTGGATGCGAGCGCACCGAGGTCGGTGTTGAGCAGGTCCGCTTCCGGCCAGGCGGCACGCCAGGCGTCGCCAGACAGCTTGCCGGTGACCAGCTCGTGCAGTTGGCCGAATACCCGGTATTCGCGGGAATCTCGCCGAAAGATGATGTCGTCGCCTGGCGGCGCGTCAACCACCCAGCCATGCTGGTGGAGCAGTAGCGCGAGCGCCGCTCCGACAAGGTGCCCGGCCTCTGCCTTGTGCCCGTCGGTGGCCACGTCCTCGCTCGCGGCCAGCTTGAACCGGACTGCCAGCCGCGCCAGCTCCCCGGCGAATTCCGGACAGGTGCCCGGCGTGAACCCGGCCAGGCGCTGGCGGCTACCGGCCACGGCCTTTCTCCACCATGGAATCCACACCGCAGTGCCCATCTCGTCCCATGAGATTGTTTTCAGCTGTGCGAACTTCTCCGGCGGGAGGGCCTTCGCGAGCAATGCGCGCTCGAGCTCATCGTGGTCTTCCAGCAGGGTCATCGCGGAGACATCCTCCGCCACGGCCTCGGTGCCGGCGGAAGAGAGCGCCGCAAGCCGCTCCGCCAGGGGAGGGTGGCTATCGTAGAGGTCTGCCGTGCCGGTTTCGAGCTCCGCGGCGAGTATCTGCTCGAGAATTCCCTGCGACGCTGCCGCGCTCAGGCACTGCCGGAAGCCATCGCAGATTGCGAGCCGGAATCCAAGGTTGAGGGCTGGTTCGAGGTCCGTGGTGGCGTAGGCATCGAACACTGGCGCCGATGCGTGAAGCTTCCGGAGACCCGAGGCGAGCGCCGGCGCGCCGGCGACCTGTACCGCCAGGGCGTCGGCAGCAAGCTCCTGGTGGCGTGACACCTTCTGGGTAATGCGCAGGAACGTGTTGCCGTACCAGACGAACGGCAGCCGAAGAAAGAAGTGCCGATGGGAGAGATTCCCGACGGTACGCTCGATCGCCTCGCGCGTCTTATACACCCAGGGGCCCAGGGCCGTGTCGCCGCCGTGGAAGTGGCCGAATTCGTGAGCGAGGACCGCGCGCAGCTCCGCCACATTCAGCGCCGTAAGCAGTGGCAGGCCAAGGCCCATGACGCGATGGCTGCCGAAGCCCATGATCCCGCCACGCTGGGCCACCCAGGCATTCAGGCTGCCGATCAGGAAGACGTCGCGTGGCATTGGCTGCTGCGTCGCTGCTGCGACTTCGGCCACAGTCTCGAACAACCGAGGGTGCTCGCTGGGGTTCAGTCGCGGTCCGGGATCCGGAAAGCGATCGATGCGGGGAACTACAGCGGAAAAGATGGCAAAGGCACCCAGCAGTGCGACGATCCCGAGCCTCACGTCGACACGATGCAGCGTCTCCCATTCGGCGAAGGGCAGCATGAGCACGCCGCCCGCCATGGCGATCGCCAGGAGGTAGAAGCCGATCATCAGTACGACGGCGAGCAAGGCTCGCCTCGCCAGACCAGGGGGACGCTGTGTCATGCTCGCAAGCAAGGGTGAGTCTGCACCGTGCGACGGCGCAGCTGGCACACTAGCTACCTCAGCCGCTTCTCCATTACGTCATCCCGTACCGCGAAGCCATAGCGGGCGTAGAGTGCACGGCTCCGTTCGGTCGGCCAGAGGAGCACCGCATCAACACCTTCTTCCTCGCAGGTGCGGAGGCAGGTCTCCAGCAGGCGTGAGCCGATGCCAGCGCCCCGCCGTGATGGCTCGACGTAGAGACTGCTGATATACCCGTGAAGTTCCGGTTCGGCAACCGGGTTGGGCAGCTTGTCGATCAACTGGAGCCAGGCCGTTCCCACAGGTTCGTCGCTGTCTTCCGCCATCCAGCAGCGCCACCGCGGTTCCTCTTCCAAGCGCACTCTCATCCACGGCATGCATCGCGACACGAACGCCGCCTCCGGCTCGACGACGGGGTCTTCAGCAGCGCGAAAGGCATAGCGAAGCCGAGCGAGCACCTCGGCATCGGCAGGATCGGCACGGCGAATGACGACTTGCGATTCTGGGTTCATGATGTCGAGCGTCGAGCGCCGAGCGTCGAGTGCTCGTCCCTCGTCCCTAGTCCCTAACCCCTGATCCCTAGTCCCTAACCGCCTGCGCATGCCGAGCAATCATGCGCCACCGGCCGTCCTGCAGCTGCCAGACATTGGTGAAGCGGCGGTGGGTGACCTTGTCGTCGGGCGGGTCGGTCACGGTATCGTTGCCCATGACGATGACCACGTCGCCATGACGGGTGATGCGTTCGATCGCGACCTCGAGCGACGTGTGCCGGATGCGGCCCGACTGGAGCAGCTTGAGGACCATCGCGCGCTCGTTCACCTGCTCCAGCGGGGAGTTGACGAGCAACCCGTCGGCCCAGAGCTGGCCGAGCATGTCCACATCACCGGCCAGGAAGGCCGTGCGTGATTGCTCCTCGAGTGCGCGAATGATGGCGTCAATGGGTCGAGAGTCGAGGGTCGAGGGTCGAGAGGTTTGGGTCATTGTCGCTCGATGTTATTTCGGCATGCGTCGCAGGACGAAGGTGCCGAGGGTGTCAGTGCCAGAGTAATGGTCGTAGCGACCCCAGCTACCGGCAATGGAGTCACCGGCCGGATGTCCCCACGCCTCGAAATTGCTGGCGCCAGGAGATTCGTCACAGCGAGCACCGCCTCCGAGAAGCGAATCGGCCGCAAAGACCGCGCGGGTGAAATGCAACGCGCCATCAGGTGACTGCTCCCAGGTGAAGTGAGCTTCGTTGTCCGGCCGAGTCGCAGCGCTCATCTCCTTGAGTGGGAGCGCGCTGAACAGCACGGAGTAATAGCCGTCCTGGGTAGAGTTGCCGCACACCGTCTTTGCGCTGAGCGTAAGCGTGCCGCATGCCGGCCTCGTGCTGTCAGTTCCCCGGAAGCAAGCGACATACTGGCCTGCGAGCGCGGG
>DASSOW010000450.1:0-5057 GCA_035700175.1 Gemmatimonadales bacterium
CGACTTGCCCCGGAGCCACATGGTGCCGGCCACGAAGATGACGATCGCCAGCAGCACGATGGTCCCGACGGTGACTTCACGCTTGTAGTGGAGATCCATTCATTCCGCCCGCTCGGCAAAGGTCGAGGCCTGGAAGTCCCGTTCCAGAAATTCGCGCACCTTGGGATCCTTCGAGGCCAGAAACTCTTCCTGGGTTCCTTCCATGACGATGCGCCCGTTGCTGAGCAGCGCCAGCCGGTCTGCCACCCGGAACGCGCCGCGCACATCGTGCGTCACCATCACGCTGGTAACGCCCAGCTCCTGGTCCAGCCGCTTCACCAGCCCGTCGATGATGTCGGAATTGACCGGGTCGAGCCCCGACGTCGGCTCATCATAGAGCAGGTCCTTGGGCTCGCCCACGATGGCCCGGGCAATGCCAACGCGCTTCCGCATGCCCCCCGACAGCTCGGCGGGGAACTTCTCCATCACGTCCGGCGGCAGGTTCACCAGCTCGATGCAGCGCGCCACCGCCTTCCGCGCATACTCCTCGTCATCATACTTGGAGGTGTCCGAGATGCCGAGGCGCACGTTCTCGAACACGTTGTCGGAATCGAACAGCGCGCCGTTCTGGAAGACGTAGCCGATCTTGTACCGAAGCTGCCGCAGCTGCTCGCGCCGCAGTCTCGGCACTTCCAGCCCGTCCACGATCACCTGCCCGCGATCGGGCTTGATCAAGCCGATGATGTGCTTGAGCAGGACGCTCTTGCCCGTGCCCGATGGCCCCAGCAGCGCCACCGTCTCACCGTCGCCCACGGTGAAGTTGACCCCATCCAGCACCACCAGGTCGCCGAAGCGCTTGGAGACGTTCCTGAGCTCGATCATTGGTGCAACAGCAGCTTGGCCAGCAGGGTGTCGAGCAGCAGGATGAGCACCGAACTGCTCACCACCGCGCCGGTCGTGGCCCGGCCCACGCCCTCCGCGCCCTGCCCGGTGTTGAAGCCCATGTAACAGGGAATGATCGTGATCGACGCCGCAAAGAAGAACGCCTTGATCAGCGAGTAGTAGGCGTCAAAAGGCCGGTAGAACGCCTGCGCGCCGTAGGCAAAGTCGGCGTTGGTTACCGGCATCACCTGGCTCGCTGCCAGCCAGCCTGTGGCCACGCCGATCACGTTCGCAAACACCACCAGCACCGGGATCATCACCAGGCCCGCCACCACCTTGGGCACCAGCAGGTGCGACGCCGGCGAGCGCCCCAGGCTCTCCAGCGCGTCGATCTGCTCGGTGACGCGCATGGTGCCGATCTCGGCGGCATAGCGCGCCCCGATCCGACCGGCGAGGATCAGGCCTGTGAGCACCGGCCCAAGTTCGAGGATGATGGACTGGGTCACCAGCGTCCCCACCACGAACCAGGGCAGGTTTCCCTGGAACTGGTAGCCGGCCTGCAGCGCCGTCACCGCGCCGGCAAACGACGACACCAGGAGCACGATGAAGAGACTCCCGACGCCGATGTTCCACGCCTCATCCATGGCCCGGGGCAGCCAGATCTTCACTTCCCTGAGCCCCCGGAAAAACTCCCCGATCAGGATGCTCACCCGCCCCACATGCGCCATCCCCGTCAGGACGGCGCGCCCGGTCACGCGGCGGAGGTCGAATCGTTGGGAGGAAGGCGCCATGGGGTTGTATCTTGCCGCACCATGGCACGTAAGTCCAGTCTCCATGCGCCGCTAGACGCGGCCACGTTTCGCCGCCGGCTGATGCGCTGGTTCCGGCGGAACGGGCGCGACCTGCCCTGGCGCCGAACCCGTGACCCGTACCACGTCCTCGTCTCCGAGGTCATGCTGCAGCAGACCCAGGTTTCGCGGGTCGAGGGCTACTACCATCGCTTCCTGGACGCCTATCCCACCCTGCATCACCTGGCCTCGGCGCCGCCCAGCGCCGTCCGCGAGAGCTGGGACGGGCTGGGCTATTACCGGCGGGCTGCCAACCTGCAAAAACTGGCACAGCAGGTGGTCACCGAGCGCGACGGAGTCATGCCGTCGGATCCCGGCGAGCTGCGGCGATTGCCCGGTGTGGGGCGCTACACCGCGGGCGCCGTGGCCAGCTTTGCGTTCGAACGCCGCACTGCCGCCGTGGACACCAACGTGGCGCGCGTCATCCGCCGCGCGTTTCATCCGCGTACCAGGACCGAGAAGCGAATCTGGGACACAGCCGAGGCCCTGCTCCCCCGCCGCGGCCGGGACGCCTGGACCTTCAACCAGGCCATCATGGAACTGGGGGCGCTGGTCTGCACGGCACGAGTGGCGCGGTGCGGAGACTGTCCCGTGAGGGGAGCGTGCAGGACGGGTCGTAAGTCGTAAGTCGGAGGTCGTAGGTCATACGACTTATGACTTACGACTTACGACTCCATGTGCACCCTCCCTCGCCACTCGCGTCCCATCTCCCATGCCATCTCCATCCACCAACCCCGCCATCTGGGGACGCACCCGGACCCGCAGTATCGGCGCCTTCGCCATAACCGAGTTCAGCCAGCCGCCAGGCCAGCGGCTCCCGTGGCACGTGCACGACAACGCCAGCATCTGCTTTGTGCTGGCCGGTTCATATACGGAACGGATCGGCGCCGAGGAACATGAGTGTCCGCCCAGTTCGGTGGTGTTCAAGCCGGCCTGCGAACGGCACGCCGACCGTTTCGGCGAATCGGGCGGAACTTGCCTGCTCATGGAGATCACGCCGGCCCGGATGGCGGCGATCGAGCAAGTATCATCCTGGACGGCTCGGCCGCTGCTGGCACGCACCCCGCACCTCACCGCCGCAGGACAGCGGATCTACGGCGAGTTTGCGGCGGGCGATGCGCTGTCCCCGCTCGTGGTGGAGGGCCTCATGCTCGAGATCCTGGGCGAGGCAGCGCGGGTCAGCCTCCCGGAGGCCGGCGCCGGACAGCCGATGTGGCTTCGCCGGGTACTGGAACGGCTGCATGATTGCCCCGATGAACCGCTCACGTTGTCCACCCTCGCACAGGAGGTCGACGTTCATCCCGCCCATCTCGCTCGCACCTTCCGCCAGCATTGCCGATGCTCAGTCGGGGAGTACCTCCGCCGGCTCCGGGTCGAGCACGCCTGCCACGAACTGCAATACACCGGCGCACCGATCGCCGAGATCGCCCTCCGCGCCGGCTTCTTTGACCAGAGCCACTTCTCGAAGGTCTTCCGCCAGCACACCGGCATGAGCCCCGCCCGCTTCCGCGCTGCAGGCAGCAACGCAACGCTGATACCGGAACGCAGCTGACATCCTAGAACGGGACGCAGCGCAGGGTTAGTGTGGCTGGGCGCGCTCACAGCTCACAGCTCACAGCTCACCGCGAGCGCCGGTGGCCACGGAGTGACACATGCACAAGCAATCCGCCATGCTGGTCCTCCTCTGCGCCGTAGGTGTCACGCCGTTCCACGGCAGTACATCCGGAATGCGCGCCGCCGGCATACAGCGTCCCGCCACGTCCACTGACCCGCGCGATGGGCAGCATGATTTTGATTTCGAGATCGGCACCTGGAGAACCCACCTCAAACGCCTCAAGGCCCCCCTGAGCGGTGACACCACCTGGCTCACCTACGAGGGCACCTCCGTGGTAAGGCCAATCTGGAACGGCAAGGCCAACATCGTCGAGCTGATCGCTGATGGCCCCGCTGGGCACCTGGAGGCCCTCTCCCTGCGACTCTACAACCCCGAGTCCCGTCAGTGGAGCATCAGCTCCGCCAACAGCCGCAACGGCACCATCAGCGTCCCCACCATCGGTGAGTTCAGGAACGGGCGAGGCGAGTTCTACGACCAGGAGCTCTTCAACGGCAGGGCCATCCTGGTGCGCAATGTCTGGTCTGATATCACGTCCACCTCCTGCCGCTTCGAGCAGGCCTTCTCCGACGACGGCGGCAAGACCTGGGAAGTCAACTGGGTGGCCGTCGATTCGCTGATCAGGCGCTGAGCGCACAGCGCACAGCGCATAGCGCACAGCGCATAGCGCAAAGCGCATAGCGCGTGGCGCCCAGCGCCCAGCGCCCGGAGCCCATGTGCATCCGCTCGTCCCAGACCCGTCCACCCTCGCATGCGAACACTTCCTGCCTTGGCATTCTCATGCCTGACCGCCGCCATCGCGGCCTGTTCCGACGCCGCCGCCCCGGAAAATCCCTCCGGTCCCGTCGATCTTCCTGATCCGCCACAGCCGACGCTCGCGCTGGGCAACGGACACGTCTGCCAGATATCCGGCAGCGTCACCGCCTGCTGGGGTTCTGGCAGTCTGGGACAGCTTGGCAACGGCGGCGGCTCGTCCCCCGATGCGGCCGCCACCGTGGGTGGCAGCCACAGCTTCGTCAGCATCGTCGCAGGCGCGTCCCATACCTGCGCGCTTGATGCCGATGGCGCGGCGTGGTGCTGGGGAGTCAATGCCCAGGGCCAGCTCGGCACCGGGAACCTGGCTGATGCGCAGTGCGGCGCCTTTCCCTGTCAGACCGCGCCATCCCCGGTGGCGACGGATGCCCATTTTCAGCAGCTGACCGCCGGCCGGGACTTCACCTGCGGTCTCACTACCACGGGTTCAGTCCTCTGCTGGGGTGCCAACGACGCCCGCCAGCTGGGCACCAGTTCTGTCGAGGATACCTGCGAAGCTCTCCCCTGCAGCCATTCGCCCGTCGCAGCCGCCAGCGGGCAGAAGTTCGTTGCCATCAGTTCGTCGCTCAACTTCACCTGCGCCATCGCGTCGACCGGTATCGTCTCCTGCTGGGGACTGAATCCCAACAATCACCACTTTACGGCTGAGCCCGTGGTCCTGGACGACGCGCGCATATTGGGCCGCGTGGCCGGTGGCGGCCTCCACAGCTGTGCGCTCGATCTCGAGGGGGCCGCCTGGTGCTGGGGCATCGATGCGATGGGCGCGGGGAGTTCGACGCGCGAAAGCGCCAAGCCAATCGCGGTCACCGGCGGCCATACGTTCACGGCGCTCGCGTCGGGGCGCTACAGCAGCTGCGGGATAGACGTGGACGGCGTGGCCTGGTGCTGGGGCGACAACACCGACGGCGCCACCGGCAACGAGC
>DASSOW010000451.1:0-11182 GCA_035700175.1 Gemmatimonadales bacterium
ATCGAGTCGAACGCGCTCTGGCGGCCCACAGGCGGTGCGCTCACCGGCACGTCCAAGCAATGGGTCTCGGCGGAGTCCCGATAGCGGCACCATCGGTGACCCGGCTCGATCCCGCTCCGGACCCGCTTGCGGCGTTCGGAGCGGTTCGCCATCTGCCCTACCCACTCCTGCTGGAGAGCGCGGGACCGCTTACCACACACTCACGCTACACCTATGTCATGGCGGACCCGGTGCGCGTCGTGCGCGCACCGGCACACCCGAGCGTGCTCGGCGAGCTTCGGCAGGTGATGTCGGAATTCCGCCGTGAGAACATTCCCGGCCTCCCGCCATTCCAGGGTGGACTCGCCGGGTATCTCACCTATGAACTCGGTGCCTCGCTCGAAGGCGTCAACAGCGAGCGCGGAGCGCCTGGCGTAATAATGGGTTTGTACGACAAGGTGATGGCGTGGGATCGGATGACGGCGGAGTGCTGGGTGGTGGACGCGGGGCGCGGGACGCGGGACGCGGGCGGGTCGCAGGTCACAAGTCGCAGTACACGGAATGTACGTCGACCGTCGACCGTTGACCGTCGACCCCGCGCCGTCCCGCGCCCCGCATACGAATCCCACGTCCAGCGCATCCGCGATTACATCCTCGCGGGCGATGTGTTCCAGGTAAATCTCTCGCAGCGCTTCAGCGTCCCATCCACGCGCGATACGCCGGATCTCTACCGGCGCCTGCAGGCACTGAGTGCGGCCCCGTTTTCCGCCTGCTTCGAGTGCGGCGATCATGAGGTGCTGAGTATCTCACCCGAGCTCTTCCTCTCGCTGGATGGCGGCGCCATCGAAACCCGCCCCATCAAGGGCACTCGGCCGCGCGGTGATACGCCGGAAACGGATGCCAGGCTTGCCGCCGACCTGACAGCGAGCGCCAAGGACCGGGCTGAGAATGTGATGATCGTGGACCTGATGCGAAACGACCTCTCGCGCGTGGCCCTGCTTGGCACTGTGCAGGTGCCGTCGCTCTGCGCCCTCGAGTCGCATCCCACGGTGCATCACCTCGTTTCGACCGTGACCGCGCAGCTTGCGCCGGGGTGTGACGCCGTTGACTTGCTGGCCGCGACACTTCCTGCCGGCTCGATCACTGGCGCGCCGAAGGTGCGTGCCATGGAAATCATCCGGGAACTGGAACCGGTATCGCGCGGGGTCTACTGCGGCGCAGTCGGTTATATCGACTGGGACGGGAGCATCAAGCTGAGCGTGGCGATCCGGACGCTCACCCGGCGCGATGGCGTGGCCCACATCCATGCCGGCGGTGGGGTAGTGCTCGATTCGGATCCTGCGGCTGAGTACGACGAGACGATCGCCAAGGCACGCGCGCTGCTCGAGGCATGCGCGGAATGATCCTGATCCTCGACAACACCGACAGCTTTGTCCACAACCTTGCGCGCTACGTCCGGGAGCTGGGCGGTGAGGCCACCGTATGGCGGACCAATGCGATCACGCTGGAGGCGATCGCCGCGATGGCCCCGTCGCACATCATCATTTCACCGGGCCCCTGCACACCGGCGGAAAGCGGCGTGTCGGTGGACGCCATCCGGCTCTTCGGCAGCCAGGTGCCGATCCTCGGGGTGTGCCTGGGCCACCAATGCATCGGCGCCGCGTTCGGCGGCACGATCGTGCAGGCGAAACATCCCATGCACGGCATGGCAAGCGAAATCAGTCATGATGGTCGAGGAGTCATGGCGGGACTGCCAACGCCGCTCATGGCGGGCCGCTATCACTCGCTGGTGGTGGACCGGGATTCACTGCCAGGCGAGCTGGAGATCACCGCCACTTCACCCGATGGCGACATCATGGCACTGCAGCACCGGGCGTATCCGGTGCATGGCGTGCAGTTTCATCCGGAGTCGGTGTTGACGAGGGAGGGATATCGAATAATGGGGAAGTTCCTTGAGATAGGGATCAGGGGATAGGGATCAGGGATCAGGGCGGAAGGACGGGGGCTTGTCTCACAGCCCTAACCCCTGATCCCTAATCCCTAATCCCTAGTCCCTAGCCCCTAGTCCCCTAAACTGATCCCCAGTTCCCGTGCCGTCTGGATCGTGTCGCTGTCGAGCGGGACCAGCTTCTGTCGCCCCACCACATCCTTGAGCGGCACGGTGGTAATGGTGGAATTGTTGAGGCCCACCATGACATCGAACTCACCGTTGGCGATCGCGCGGACAGCGGCGGCGCCGAAGCGGAGTCCCAGCAGCCGGTCGTAGGTGGTGGGCGTCCCGCCTCGCTGGAGGTGGCCGAGCACCAGCGTCCGCACTTCCTTGGCGGTCCGCTGGGCGATTGCATGGGCCACCTGGCTGGCGATGCCACCCAGCCGGTCCACCGTTCCCACGCCCCGCCGCTCGACCAGCACCGGACTGTCGCCCCGTGCGCAGGCACCTTCGGCCACCACCACGATGCTGAAGTGACGGCCTGCCGCTTCCCGCCGGCGGATCTTGTCGCAGACTTTCTCGATGTCGAAGGGAATTTCCGGCAGCAGGATGACATCGGCGCTGCCGGAGATGCCGCTGTTGAGGGCGATCCAGCCGGCGTCCCGCCCCATCAGCTCCACGACCATGACGCGCTCGTGGCTCTCGGCCGTGCTGTGCAGGCGGTCGAGCGCCTCGGTCGCGGTGCTCACGGCGGTGTCGAAACCAAAGGTCCGCTGGGTGCCGAAGACGTCGTTGTCGATGGTCTTGGGCACGCAGACGACCGGCAACCCCTTGAGCGCCAGCTGGTGGGCAATCTGCATGCTGCCGTCGCCGCCGATGCTCACCAGCGCATCGAAGCCGGAGGCGTGGAAGGCGTCACAAAGGTCGCCGGAACGGTCGCGCTCATACTCCACGCCCGACTCGTTGCGCGCTACCCAGCGGAATGGGTTGCCGCGATTGGTGGTGCCCAGGATGGTGCCGCCGAGGTGGGTGATGCCGCGCACCTCCGCCGGGCCAAGCGCCACGACGCCCTCGAAACTGAGCAGCCCCTCGAAGCCCCGCTGGATGCCGTAGGTCTGCCAGCCCCGCTGGTGGGCGCTCAGCACGACGGCGCGAATCACGGCGTTGAGCCCGGGGGCGTCGCCCCCGCCGGTGGATATGGCTATGCGCATCGTGATGAACGGCTCACAAGTCCCCTGCAACTCCCCCGAGGTGGTGACTCCGGACGGCCTTTGAACGAATCGTAGTGCGCACCGGAATGGAGGCAAGGGTCCTGTCGCCTTGTCCCGCTGCGCCGGCCATCGTATCTATTGGCGCATGCCATTCTCCCGTTGTGCCTCAGTGGCCCTGCTTCTCGCGGTGGCGGGCACGGCACCGCTTGGCGCCCAGCAGCGGCGCTACCTGATAGAAGCCGGCGCAGCCGGCGGCTATCTCCATTTCGACGGGAACACCAACCTCAAGGGGGGTGTCGGCGGCGTCGGGCGGGTGGGGCTCTGGCTGCACCGGAACCTGTCGGTCGAGGGCGAATTCGGCTTTTACGGGTCGGAATCCAGGATCATCTCGCTGGCACCAACTTCCTGGAACGTGCAGACCTACGGCGGCTCACTCCTGGGCAACCTCCCGCTGGGCTCGGCCAGCTCGGTCTTTCTCCGGGTTGGGTACGGCGTGACCAGGTACGACTCGGACGTATGCCCCGGGAGCACCATCCTTGGTCCCTGTGGCTCGACCGGCGCGCTCATGGGCGGCGTGGGCGCGCGGATGGCAGTCTCGCCCACGATCATGGTGCGGCTCGATGGCATCGCATCGCATGCATCGTCGTCGGTTGGCGGCTCCTCCACCGGCATCACCAACATTGGTGCCAGCCTGGGGCTCAGTGTCATGCTGGGCAGCAAGCCGCTCACGGACAGCGACCAGGACCGGGTTTACGACATTGACGACCGCTGCCCCAACACGCCGCTCGGCGCGCTCACCGACCGGGATGGGTGCCCCACCGATACCGATGGGGATGACGTGTTCGACGGGCTCGACCGCTGCCCCACTACCCCGGCCGGTGCCAAGGTTGACGAGACGGGGTGCCCGCTCGACACCGACGGCGACAACGTGCCCGACGGAGTCGACGCCTGTCCCAACACGCCGGCCGGTGCGGCCGTGAACGAGAAGGGGTGCCCGGAGGATTCCGATGGAGACGGCGTCGCCAACGGCGTCGATCGCTGCCCCGACACGCCGGCAGGCGCCAGCGTGGACCAGCTCGGCTGCCCGGGCGATGAAGACGGCGACCGGGTGCTCGACGGACTGGATCGCTGCCCCCGCACACCGGCCGGCACCACCGTCAACGCATTCGGCTGTCCCCCCGGCGTGCCACCGGGCACGGAAGGCGGCGGTGAGCTGTCTCCCGGCAGCACCCGGGTGCTGACCGGCGTGCAGTTCACGTCGCGCAGCGCGAGACTGCCCGCTGACGGCCGGCCCGCGCTGGATTCGCTGGCCACGCTGCTCAGCGCGCACCCCGATGTCACGGTGGAGATTGCGGCCTACGGTGATGGCACGGCACAGGAAACCCAGACCCTCACCCAGCTCCGGGCCGAGGCGGTGCGCCGCTACCTGATCACGCGGGGCGTGACACTGCAGCAGCTGGTGGCCAAGGGCTACGGGAACGCCAATCCGCTGACGAGCGGGAGCGACACGGCTGCGCGGAACAGGAATCGCCGGATCGAAGTGCATGTACTGCCGGCGCGGTAGTCGGGCGTCGAGCGTCGGGCGTAAAAGGCCTGACCCTTCGCTCCGCTCAGGGCAAGCTGCCGGACGCCAGACGTCGGGCGTCTGGCGTTCGGTGTTTGGCGTATTCGTCCTCCTGCTCGCCAGTTGCAATAGCGAAGCCCGCCGCGCCCAGCAGGTCGCCGACTCCCTCCGCGTCGCCGATTCCATTCGCGTGGACAGTCTCCGCCAGGACAGCATCGCCAAGGCCATCCAGCGCGCCGACAGCATCCGGGCAGACAGTATTCGCACCGACTCGCTCCGGCGGGCCGATTCACTGGCCAAGGCCCGGAAGCGCCGCAGTGCATCGGCGGCTCCGGCGTCGTCCGCTTCCACCGACACGGTGCCCTGGCCCAAGCTGCCCACCCCGCTGCCCGGTTCGCTCCTGCCTTCGCATCGGATCATCGCCTACTATGGCAACCCGCTCTCGCGCCGCATGGGGATCCTGGGTGAGCTGCCGCCTGAGCAGATGATGGCCCGGCTCGATTCCACGGCACAGACCTGGGCCGAGGCCGACAGCAGCACGACCGTCATCCCGGCGCTTCACCTTATCGTCACCGTGGCACAGGGGAGCGAAGGGCGCGACGGCATGCACCGCCTCCGCATGACCGACAGTCTCATCGAGCGGGTGGCCCGATGGGCCGAGGCCAGGAAATGGCTGCTCTTCCTGGATATCCAGGTGGGACGCAGCACGGTGCAGGCGGAGCTGCCGAGACTGATTCCCTATCTCGAGCGTCCCTACGTGCACCTGGCGCTGGATCCCGAGTTTGCCATGAAGGGAGGCGCTCGGCCGGGGAAAAAGATCGGGACGATGGATGCGAGCGAGGTGAACTACGCCATCGGCATGCTCTCCGAACTCGTGCAGCGGACCCACGTCCCACCCAAGGTGCTCGTGGTTCATCGGTTCACCGAAGGCATGCTCACCAACTCCGACAAGATCATCCGCGATCCGCACGTGCAGGTGGTGATCGACATGGATGGCTTCGGGCCGCCATCACTCAAGCGCAGTACCTGGCGCCACGTGATCCAGCGCTACCCCGTGCAGTACACCGGCTTCAAGCTGTTCTACAAGAATGACAAGCCGATGCTGACGCCGGAGCAGGTGATCCGGCTGTACCCGGCGCCGTTGTACATACAATACCAGTAGTCGCAGGTCGCAGGTCGCAGGTCGCAGGTCGCGGGTCGCGGGTCGCAGGTCGCGGGTCGCGGGTCGCGGGTCGCTGGCGGCTGGTCACTGGCGCCTAGCCCCTCGCCTCTAGCCTCTAGCCCCTGGCCTCTAGCCCCGAGCCCCCTAGCCCCTAGCCCCTAGCCCCTAGCCTCTAGCCCCTCGTCCCTCGTCCCATGACCAGACTCCTTCTCGCCCTCTCCGTCCTCGCCGTTCCCCTCGCCGCCCAGCAACCCGGCGAGGCCACCCGCGCCACCCGTGCGGTCGACAGCACGACCATGAAGGCGCACCTCGAATTCCTGGCGAACGATCTGCTCGAAGGCCGGAAGCCGGGGACGCGCGGAGGTGAGCTCGCGGCGCTCTACCTGAAGACCCAGTTCGAGCGGCTCGGTCTCGAGCCGGCCGGCGACTCCGGCACTTATTACCACCACGTGCCCATCATCTCGCTGACGCCCTCCCCGACACTTTCCGTGCAGCATGGCGGCAGCACCGAGACACTGTCGTACATGAAGGACTACATGCTCTGGTCCATGCACGACACGACCAGCGTGTCGGCCAGCGGTGAGCTGGTCTATGTGGGTTACGGCATCGTGGCACCGGAATACAACTGGAACGACTACGACGGCGTGGACGTGAAGGGAAAGATCGTAGTGACCCTGGTGAATGATCCCGGGCTCCAGGACTCCACGATCTTCCGCGGCAGCACGCTCACCTACTATGGGCGCTGGACCTACAAGATCGAAGAGGCGGAGCGGCAGGGCGCGGCCGGCATCCTGATGATCCACACCGACGAGAGCGCCACCTACCCTTGGAGCACGGTGTCGTCCTCGTGGTCGGGACCCCAGATCCGGGTGGCGCGGCCGAGCGGTCCGCTCGTCGTGGCAGGGTGGGTCACCCATGACGCCGCCGCACAGCTCATGGGGGGAGCCACTCGGCTCGACTCGCTCACCCGGGCCGCGGCGCGCGCTGGCTTCAAACCGGTCTCCCTCGACGCGAGCGCATCGGCGTCGGTGGAGAGCAGGGTGCAACGCACTGAGACGGATAACGTGGTGGCTCGGCTCCCCGGCCATGGCCCCCACAAGGCAGAAGCGGTGCTTATCGGCGGGCACTACGACCACTTCGGGATCAGTACGCCGGTCAATGGCGACTCGATCTACAACGGCGCCGAGGATAACGCGTCGGGAACCGCGGCGGTGCTGGCGGTGGCCGAAGCCATGGTGCGCTCCGGCGTGCGGCCTGACCGGTCCATTGTCTTCATTGGATTTGCGGCGGAAGAGGCTGGCCTCCTGGGTTCCACGGCGTTTGCCGCCCGGCCCACCTTGCCGATCAAGAACATCGCGGGCGTGCTCAACATGGACGTCATGAACCTCCACGGCGCCTCCCGCGATGTCGGGGCCCTGGGGCTCGACCAATCCTCCCTTGGCGCCACTTTCCGCGAGGCCGCGCGCGCCGAGGGACTCAGCGTCGCGGTCAATCCTGAGGCGCTCCGCACCGGCGCCTTCTTCCGTTCGGACCATTTCCCCTTTGCCCGCGCCGGGGTGCCAGCGCTCTCGATCGAGGGACCGACACGCTTCGTCGGGAAGTCGGCCGCCTATGCCAAGCAGGTGAGCGACGACTACACGGCACACCGCTATCACCAGCCCAGCGACGAGGTCCTGCCGAGCTTTGACTATGCCGGTGCGGTGCAGCAGATGAAGGTCATAACCCGGGCTGCGCTCATGGTAGCGAACGCGGCGGGCATGCCCACCTGGTCGCCGGAGTCGGAATTCAAGGAGGCTGGAGAGGCGAGAATGAAGAACTGACTGGTGGGTCAGTCAGGTAATTGAGAGTTGAGAGTTGAGAGTTGATGCGTTGCCAACCGTCGCTCTAAACTCTTAACCCTCAACTTCTTACCAGCACCACCGCAAGGGCGCCCCGCGTCTCAGTGGCGCTTCCTCCCGACGAATGGTATCTTGCGCCCGGTTCAAACCCACCCAACGCCGGGGGCACCGCTGGAACTCCCGACTGCGCATCGGATTCCGATCTCCTGGTTGCTGCAGTACGCCGGAGAGTCCATCCGTTACCGCACCATGACGGAACTGGCGCCGCCGGGCATGTTCGAGCCGGCTGCGGTCCAGGCCGCTCACGATACCGTCACGCAGAGCAAGGCGGCACTTGCTGTCGTCAAGAAGCAGAAGGACACCGGCGTCTGGGGCCAGAACCTGCTGGGCCTGGCGGCCTCTGCCCGCGACGGCATCAAGGATGTCGGCACCATACCGCAGTATCGGCGCCTGGTGGAGCTGGCCTGGCCCCACGGCACCCGGCCCTTCAAGCTGGCGGACCGGATCCTGTTCCGTCTGCTGACCCGGGACGAGGATCCGGCGCTGCTCTTCGAGTTCCAGAAGGCGGCCAAGGCGGAACCCGCGGTGATTGCCTGGGCCCGGGAGACCGAGCGCGAGGCAGCGACCTGTGCCCTGGCCGAGGCGGGCTACGCCGACGACCCCCGACTCCGCGGCGCCGGCCACCGGGTTGCGAGTGCCGTTTCGGCCTTCCTGCGGAGCCCGCTCGCCGAGAAGCCCTTTATCCGTTCGGGCAGCAGCACCATCCTCCACCCCGAGGCGTACCCGCCCAGCTGGTACTCCGTAGCCATGATCGCCGCGATGCCTGCGCTCCAGCGGGAACGAGCCGGCTTCACCGAGCGGCTGGGGCACTACCTCGCGCAACCCGCGCCGAAGAAGGCGTTCTCGGTCAAGCTGGGCAAGAAGAACCTCAAGCCGGCCCACCTGCTCCTGGGCGACCCCATAGCCGCGGACTCGCGCGGCAATGCCAAGGACATCCCGCTGGCGCTCCACTACATCGAGCTGATGGCCCGGATGGGCGCGCTCACGTGGGCTCCGGTGGCGTCCCGGGTGCTGGGTCGCCTGCTGGCGGACTGCGATGAGCATGGCGTCTGGCGCCCGAAGAACCTCAGGTCACTCCCCAAGGCCACGCACAAGATTACATATCACATGTTCCCGCTCGCTTCGGATACCCGGGACACCGAGGGCCGTGAGGCGGATGTCACCTTTCGCCTTGCGCTCATCGCCCGCATCCTCGGCTGGGAACTGTCCTGGTCCTGAATCTTCGTCCACTTCAGCCAGCGCGGTGTGGTGCCAACGCTCGACCTTACTCCCTTCGGCTTCACGGCCACTGAGAGCCTCGTCTATCGAGTCCTGCTGACCGGCGGCCCCGGCACCGGATACGCCGTGGCACGGGGCGCCGGCCTCGCCCGGGCCAATGCGTACGCGGCGCTCGAGGCGCTGGTCAAGAAAGGCGCCGCGCGTTCCGACGGCGGCCGTCCCCGGCGCTACCGTGCCGAACCGGCCGCAACGCTTCTGGCCCAGATCGCAAGCCAGCACGGTGCGGCGTTCGACCAGCTCGCACGCGACCTCTCCGGTGCCGCGGCCCCCGACACGCCCACCGTGGTGGAAGTCACCTCGCCCCGTGGCCTGCTCCAGCTGGTCTCCCATGACATCGCGAGGGCGGCGGGTTCGGTACGGCTCCTGGCCCCGGCCGACGCCTTCCCGCTGCTCGCCCCGGTGCTGCGCCGAGCCGCCAGCCAGGCTGTGCCGCTTGCCCTCGCCTCCACCGGAGAGGCGACGCTCGATTTCGCTGAGATTGTCGCGGTCGATGCAGCAGACCTGTGGCCCGGGGAGCCCTTCCTTGCGGTACTGGACGATCGGACCGCGCTGGTGGCTTCCCGTCGCGGCGGCGACGTCACCGGACACTGGAGTGCAGCGCCGACCATGGTGGCAGGGGCAACGCTCGCCTTCCGGCATCTCACCGGGCTCGATTGATGGAGCCATTCGCCAAGGCCTTCGACCAGCTGCGCCGGGAGTACCTCGCCGACGGCGCCGATCGCCTCACGGAGATCCGGGCCGACGCCGACCGTTACCGCGTGGGTGAGGTGGAGGCGCTGGCCGCACTGCGCACCCGCTTTCATCGCCTAGTGGGCTCCGGGGGTTCGTACGGCTTTCCCGAGATCAGCTCGGCGGCGCGTGAGGTGGAGCGCTGGCTGCTGCAGGATCCGCCGCCGGCGCCGCTCGACGTCGACTGGCTCGACGATGCGGTAGACCGCCTGGCCGTGCTCTTCACGGAAGCTGAGCGGCTGCTGCGCGCCGCGGCGGGCGACTCGCACGCCCGGCTCGCGGTCCTGGCAGGCACCGACGACGCCATGACGGACGAGCTGCGCGACATCCTGGTCGCGGCCGGCTTCACCGTGCGCTGCCTGCCAGCCGATGCCCGGCCCGATGATGTCGCGAGACCGGAAGCGGCCCAGATCGTGGTGCTCATGGCCCGGGGATCCGGCACCTATGGCGCCGCCGCGGCATGGAGTGCAGCGGCAGCACCGGTACCGCGGACGGTGGTGCTCATCGAGGGTGCCGCGCCGGTGGACCGCCTGCGTGCCGCCGTCGCCGGCGCGGAACTGGTGTTGCCCGAGGCGCGGGCAGCCAGTGAGCTGGCCCGGCTGGCGCAGCGCCATGTGCTCACCAGCGCATCCCGGTTTGTTGCCGTGCTCGCTGATGACGATGATGCCCGGGGCACGCAACTGGCCGAGGGGCTCGCACGGCTCGGCATGGAAGTCCGGCGGGCCGACTCCACGGACGTAGCGCGCCAGCATCTCGAGCTCTCAGTGCCGGACCTGGTCATCGCTTCGGCGACGCTGCCTGACGGAGGCGGTCGAGCACTTGCGCGGCTGCTGCGCCAGGACCCGCGCTGTGTCTCGGTCCCGGTGGTGCTGATGGGGGCGCTCTCGAATGAGGATCGGTTGGCCGCTCTGCGGGAAGGAGTGGACGAGGTCATGACTGGCGCGCGGCCCGCGTCCAGTACCGTGGAGGAGCTCCGCGCCCGGGCTGAACGCGGGCGGCGGGTGCGCGAGCTGATCCGGCGCGATCCGCTGACCGGCGCGCTCAACGATTCTGCCTTCCAGGCCGAGCTGGATCACGCGGTGCAACTGTCGCAGCGAGACGGGCGCCCGCTCACCGTGCTGCGTGTTGTGGTCGAGGAGCTGGACCAGGTCAACGCAACGTATGACCACGCCACCGGCGACCGGCTGCTGGCCCATGCCGCCGCGGTCATCCGCGCCACGGTGCGGCAGAGCGACATCGTGGGGCGCCGTGGCGGGCGGACCTTCGACGTGATCCTGCGCGGGTCGGCGCCGGGCGGTGCCAAGGTGATCGAGACCAAGCTGCGGAACATGCTGGCCGATCATCCGTATGAGACGCGGGATGGGGGGAGGATTGTGGTGAAGGTGACAATCAAAATGTAGGGGCGGCCCGCCCTACGTGGTAGGGGCGGCC
>DASSOW010000452.1:0-9896 GCA_035700175.1 Gemmatimonadales bacterium
GAGGGTCGAGCGCTCGACCCTCGACCCTCGACTTTCCTCTACTATGTCATGCCCTACGTCGAAGGCGAGACACTCAAGGATCGCCTGGCGCGGGAGGGCCAGCTGGCGCCAGCCGTCGTCACTCGGCTCGTGGGCGAGATCGGTGCAGCACTCGACTACGCCCCCCGGCACGGCATCATCCACCGGGACATCAAGCCGGCCAACATCCTGCTCCACGAAGGGACGGCGCTGCTGGCCGATTTCGGCATCGCGCGGGTGGCCTCCAGTTCCGACGGCGAGCGGTTGACCGAGACCGGATTGTCGATCGGTACGCCGCAGTACATGTCACCCGAACAGGCGGCTGGCGAGCGGGAGATCGGCCCGGCGAGCGACCAGTACTCGCTGGCGGTGGTGGCATACGAAGCGCTGGCCGGTCGCCTGCCTTTCGTCGGCCCGACCCTGCAGGCCCTGCTGGTGCAGATGTTCACGTCGGCGCCGACGCCCCTCACCGCATCCCGCCCCGAACTCCCGGAGGTACTCAATGCCGCCGTGCTTCGCGGCATGAACAGAGATCCGGGCCAGCGCTTTGCCGACTGCGAAACCTTCGCCCAGGCGCTCCGTGACGGCACCAACTCCACCGCCAGCCCGACCGCGATCGTATCTCCGCCACGAAAGTCCCGTCGCTGGCGCGCGCCCGTGCTGGTCGCGGCAGTGCTGGCGCTGGGCGGCATCGGGGGATGGTTCGCGCTGGGCAGACCGGGAGGAGGAGCCTCCTCCGCACCGCGGCTTCTCGCCGTGCTGCCGTTCGTCAACCTCACGGGTGACACGGCGCGGGAGTACTTCGGCCGGGGACTCGCGGTGGAGATCACTGACGAGCTGCACCGGCTCGGCATCGAGGTGGTGGGCTCGGCCGCCAGCGCCGCGGCGGCGCGCCAGTTCGTCGCTGGCCGCGACGTGGACGTACTGGCGGCCGGCCGGTCGGTTGGCGCCGACGCCGTGCTGGGCGGAACACTTATCCGATCGACGGCGGGTGGCCGCGTGAAGGTGGAACTCACCGACGTGCGGAGCAAGCGGCTCCTATGGACTGATGATTACACTCTGGGCGCCGACCTCTTCGCGATGCAGGATTCGGTGGCACGCCGGGTGGCAGGTGCACTGCGGGTCACGCTACTTCCGGCGGACATCGCGGCCGTGCAGCGCGGGAGGGGCGTCGATCTCGCGGCGCACGACCAGGTGGTCCGGGCCAAGGGCTACGCCGACCGCCGTGACCCAGCCGGGCTCGACCAGGCGATCCCGCTCTTCAGCGATGCCATCCGGCGCGACTCCACCTATGCCGAGGCCTGGGCCGGGCTGGCCGAGGCGTATTTCCTCCGCGCCGTCTTCAGCGACGCGGGCTTTGGCAATGTGGTTGATCATTCCGACTACTTCCGCCGGTCCGCCGTGGCTGCGGAACGCGCGCTGACGCTGGACAGCACGTCGGCGGCGGTCCACCGGGTGCTCGGCATGCTTGCCGTCTTCCATACGCATGACTGGGCCGCGGCACAGCGGGAGTTCGAACGGGCCGTGGCGCTGGACTCCGCCCAGGCCGCAACCTGGCTCTTCCGCACCTGGTATTACTACGGCATGGGCCAGCGCGACTCGGCGCTGTGGTCGGTGCGACGAGCGTGGGCGCTGGACTCGCTGACACCGATCTATGCCACCCGGCTGGCCGATGTACTTCGTGACCAGGGCAACGGCGCCGAGGCACACCGCCTGCTGGGGCGCACGGTCCAGCGAAATCGCACCGACCTGATTCCGCGCATCTCGTACGCGGCGACGCT
Organism: Gemmatimonadales bacterium; assembly: GCA_035700175.1. Classification (GTDB taxonomy): domain Bacteria; phylum Gemmatimonadota; class Gemmatimonadetes; order Gemmatimonadales; family GWC2-71-9; genus CAMLHP01. Next base: position 1,800 of record DASSOW010000452.1, read on the forward strand.
GGCCGCTGCCGGACAATGTGACAGCGCACTCAAGCTGCCGGTCCCCTCCCTTCGATCCTCGCCCGGCGCCCAGCAGCAGCTGGAAGTGTGGGCTCGCTGCGGGCGCAACGACCTGGTGCGGGGCAGCCTCGACTCCGCGGACGCAGCGGTGCGCCGGGGCGAATGGGCCCACGGCATCTTCATGGCCATGGGCGCCGCCATGATCGCGGACACGGCTCGCATGGAGCGCTGGCTCGATTACTCGGTCACTGCCCGGGACTACACCGCTTTCTTCCTCCGGGCGCCGGCCTTTGCCGGCTACCAGTCCAATCCGCACTATCGGGCAGCGCTGGCAGGGTTCGGGTTGGAGTGAGCTGTGAGCTGTGAGCTGTGAGCTGTGAGCTGAGAGCTGTGAGCTGTGAGCTGTGAGCTGTGAGGGCGCGGTCTATCTGGAAGCACTTTCCGCTGGTGCTCGCTCTGCTGGTGTTCTACGACCTGGCGTGGCCGGGTGGATGGCGCGGACCGTCGCGTCGAACGCCGCCTTGAGGTCGGCAGCCTCCTGCTCACCCAGTGCCTCTATGACACGCGCATGAGCGTGTCGCCAGAGCGGCAGGGCGTTCTCGATGAGCCGCTGTCCGGAGTTCGTGAGGCGGGCGATCCGTACTCGGCGGTCGGCCGGCAAGGGCGAAATGGCGATCAGCCGGGACTTCTCCAGCGGACGCAGGTTACGCGACAGCGTGGTGAGGTCCATGGCCAGCACATCGGCGAGCTGGCTCATGGCGGCGCCGTTGCCGTCACTGGTCTCGTCACAAAGCGCCACTGCGTTCAGCAGGGTGAGCTGCGTAGCCTGGATGCCGAGCGGCCGGAGCGCCTCGTCATAGAGGCGGGTGAGCACGCGCGATACGCGCCGCACTCGGAACGCAAGGCAATCGGCGGCGATGGTCTGGGCGACGGAGAGGGCAGTCATGAGTCGTAAGTCGCGGGTCGCGGGTCGCGGGTCGCGGGTCGCGGGTCGAAACATGTATATACAAGTAAAGTTCGGTCGTCAAGTCATACGACTTATGACTTACGTCTTGTGTCTCTCATAATGCCTCCTCGCCTTCGCCCGGTTGCCGCACTGCTCCATGGTGCACCAGCGGCGGCTGCGGTTCTTGCTGAGATCCAGGAAGAGCCACCGGCAATCATCCTGCGCGCACTCCTTGAGCCGGCCGAGGTCGTCGCTGCCCAGCAGGTCCGCTGCTGACCAGACAAGCGGCCAGAGCATCCAGTCGAGGTCGTCGTCCCCGCGATACCAGAGCCAGCGCAGCCCGGCAGGGGAGGGCTCGAGGCGCCGGCGCCGGGCGGCTTCCAGCAGCCAGCCATGGATGGCAGTTCGCGCTTCCGCTGGCGGCACTCGGCCGCTGGCGCTCGACTCGAAGAGCTGGAAGAGCAACTCCCGAAGCTGCCGAGCTGCCGTGAGCGCCGCGGCTGCCTTGCGTGGATGTGCCGTCGCCAGCCGATGCAGGCGGGTCTGCTCCGCCTGGTCGATCACGTCTTCCCGCAGGCACCAGAGCAGCAACTCGTCGTAGCTTGCCAGCCGCTCGAGCGGCGCGGTGTGCGACCGGTCGCTCAGCGTATTGACGAAGTCCACGACCGGGCGGCCACCCACCAGCTCCATGTTGGCGATGTTCCGTTCCCGGGTCTCCTGGCCTTCTCGCATGTAACCTCCAAAACTCACTTGACAGGTTAGATGTAGAGGTATAGCATGTAACCTGTGTTCGGAATATTGGGGGTTACACCGTTGGACGCAAGGAGTTGACGATGACGTGGACATCCCGGTGGTGGGCACTCTGGACCCGCGTGGCGGGCCCGCTCGCGCGCACCACATTGCTGTGAGCGCCACCATGATTGCGCGGATCTGGCGCGGGGCCACGGCGGCCCGTGACGTAGACGCTTACCTCGCCTATCTCGACCGCACCGGCGTCGCAGAGTGCCGGGCCACTCCCGGCAATCTCGGCGTGATGGTGTTGCGGCGCCCGCTGGGCCAGGAGACGGAGTTCCTCTTCATTTCCTATTGGGACAGCGAAGACTCGATCCGGGTCTTCGCGGGTGACGACATCGCCCGCGCCCGATTCTTCGCGGAGGACGACACCTACCTCACCCAGCGTGATGAGGTTGTGGCACACTATGAAGTTGAGAGGCATGAGTTGAGAGTTGAGCGCTGAGATCTGAGCGCCCATGGCTCCCAGCTCTCAGCTCTACTGCGGGAGGATGGCGCGGACTCCAGCGTCGAGCTGGCTGGGCTGAATGGGGCCGGCATGGACGACGCGAACAATGCCGGCCGAGTCGACGAAAATCGTCACCGGAAGCTGGGTGACGCCGTAGGCCGTGGCGGTCCTGACCTTGGGGTCCAGCAACGCCGGAAAGGGAAGGGAAAGGCCGGCGACAAACCGGCGGATCTTGTCCGGCTTCTCGCCATCAGCATTCACCGCCAGCACCTCGAGGCCCGAGTCACGATGCGCTTCGAGCCGCCGGGCGAGTTCGGGCATTTCATGGATGCACGGCGGGCACCAGGTCGCCCAGAAGTTGATGATGACCGGGCGACCACGAAATGCGGCAAGCTGCACCATGCTTGAATCGAGCGCCGCAAGGGTGAAGTCGGGCGCCCGCTCGCCCGCCTTGATCTGCTGTGCCGCCATGCGGCCATGCATTGCTGCAGCCATGACGAACACTAGCGCGATCGGCCCTCGAGTGCCGGGCGTCGAGCGTCGAGCGCTTGACGCCCGGCGCCCGACGTCCGACGCTCGATGCTCGACGCCCACCTTCACATCCGCCGGCTGAAGTCGAAGTAGATCACGAAGTCGTTCACACCGCCGCCACCCTTTCGCACGGTACCGTTGGACAGCGTCATCGGCAGGTAATCATGCCGGACCCGCACCGGGACGCTCAACGTGAACTGATTGACGCCGGTGACCCAGGAGAGCCCGGGATCAACGTACAGGGTGTAGCCAGCCTTGCGAGCGTAGTCGTCGTGGCCGCCGATGAGGTCGGCTGATGTGGTCCCATCAATCCTGCCGCCGAGGCTGAGCGACAAGCCGTGGTCCGGGAGTGCTGCCCACGCGAGCCCGAGCCGGCCGGTGTAGAGATCGGGGACCGCCAGTTCGGTTCCGGCAGCCGGATCGACTACGTCGGTGTGCTTCTTGAGGCTGGCCGAGTATGAGCCGACCTGGTAGAGCGAGAGTCGTGGCGCGAGCCGCTGGAAGGCCTGCAGCTGGAGGATGGCGGAGAAACCGCCGTCGCCAGGCTGCAGGGTCTGCACGACGGGCTTTTGTGACGAGCTCCCATCGGCGGCGAACGCTTCGTCAGTCTGGTGCACGCTGCCGGTCGGCGCCTTGAGACCCAGGCTCACCTGGGCATTGGTGAACGGGTGGCGCGTGGGCTGGGCCAGCCAGTAACCGGCCGTGAGGCTGATGTCGCCGATCCCGGCGGCGGACGTGCTGTGGCGCTCACCGTCGGGGTGGAAATTGCTGGAAGAGCTGGCCGACATCGGGACGGCCAGCGTGAGGCTGGTTCGCTCTGACAGCCCATAGGCTGCGCTCAGGTTGAGCGAGTTCAGGCGAAGCCGCATCGGCTGCCCGCCCGGTGCAGCGGTCTCGGTCTCCTCGCTACCCACATAAAACCGATGCGTCGCCACCCGGCGCACTCCAATGCCAACCTGCCACTCATGCGGCCGGAGGAACGAGGTGGCCTGGCCGCCAAGGTTCGGCGAGGTGAATCGCAGCGGCATGCACCCCTGCGCGCGAGCGGCGCCGGGAACGCACTCGAGGGCCAGCAGCACTGCGGCCGCGGCGTATCCGCTCCAGACTGAGCTCCGGACTGTCTTCATGGTCGTGCCTCCCAGGGGTGCGGCTGGCGCCGCCGGTGGTCGCCCGCACGCGAGCGGCGCCGCGGCAGAGCGCGTCGCCGGGCGGGCGGGTAATGCGACGTCCATTTCAGGCGGTGTGGTGCTTCAGCACCTGCTCATCTGGTACGACAAACCGGGAGGGGCGGGATCATGGGGAGGGGGTTGAGAGCTGGGAGCCAAGAGCTGTGAGCTGAGAGCTGCGGCTGCTTCGGGCTTTCAGCTTTCAGCCCCTCCGCTCACAGCTCACAGCTCACAGCTCACAGCTCACAGCTCACAGCTCACAGCTCACAGCTCACTCCTCCCCCGCAAAGCCAACCCCCTGCTGCACCAGCACCCGCACTGTTTCGCCCTGACGCCGGGCGGGACGGTAGACACTCTGCAGGATCATCTGGCGTGCCGGTTCCTCGAAGGCTTCGCCAGTGCTCTCCAGCACCTTGAGCGACTGCGGTTCCACCTTGCCGTTCACACCGATGATGAACTGCAGCTTGACGTGCCCCTCGATACCCGCGAGGTCCGGAGGCACCAGCTTCGGCCCTGCTCGCAATAGCGACGGAGCTTCATCCGCCTCTGCCGACGTAATCACGATGCTGCGCGCGCCGGCCGAGTCCGGCGCGATGGCAACACCGGTTACCGCGTTTCCCGGAAGGCCGCGACCGGTGAAGTCGGCCGGATCGAACGGTGGCTGGTCCGTGCTGATCGGAGGCACCTCGACCGGCACGTTCGTGACTACCGGAATGGACGGTGCGGGTTGCGGCTCGAACACCGGGTCCGTCTCTGCGGGCTGCGACCGGTCAACATCGACCGTGCGGTCATCGACGGGAACCATGATGATAGGAACAACCACGTGCGCCTCGGCGTCAACGAGGTCGGTGCGCGTGGCCCAAACCGCGCCAGTGATGATCAGCGCATGCACGCCGATCGAGGTACCTGTTTGCCAGACAGACCGGTGGCGCGTACGCGTGGACTCGGGCAGCAGGTCGAGCATGAGGCCGTCTCCGTGGCTTGGGACGCCTCTACGATGGCAACGGAAGATGGCACTGGCCTGCAGGAAGGATTACGAAAGGATGATGAAGAGGTGAGGGACCAGGGGTTAGGGGTCAGCGATCAGGCGCCATGGCTGCGCCATGGACCTTCCACTCACAACCCTGACTCCTGGCCCCTGACCCCTAACCCCTTTTCACCATTGCGCGCGCAGTCAATAGCATCGCGCATAGCGTGCCGAGCAGGATAGCTCCGGCCGACGGCATGGCCAGCCACCGGAGCGACTCCTTGGCCGCGCCAGTTCCTCCCAGGCTTGGTGCTCGAAAGCCGGCCCAGAGCCAGAAGAGGGAATAGCCCAGCGCACCGAGTCCCAGCAGCAAGCCGGTGATGCGAATGGATCGGGGGGCAGCGCCCACCAGCACGAGCATGCCGATGAGCGCCACCGCGGCGGTGCCGGTAGCGCCGGCGTGCAGGTGCGCCCGCTGCATGTACGTCCAGGACTTGGCGAGCACGGCAGTCGCCGCGCTCGCATCGCCCTTGTATACCGTGGCCTCGACCGCGGCTGCCCGTGCCTCCAGCCGGGTCTTGATGGCATCTTCATTCAGTCCGAAGAGGCCGCCGAGTGCAAAACCCATCAGCACGGTGAGCGTCGCGAGCAGGAAGCCGGGAACGGCCGCGCGGACCTGTGCCCCGGCGTCATCCATCGGAGTCATGGTTTGTGCCCTCCCGGGCCGGGGGCAAGACGGAGCCGCACGATCTCACCCACAAGCAACGCTGCAGGATAGGAAACCTGCTCTTCACTGCTGGCATGCAGCGCAAGCGTTTCGGCCAGCGCCGCGACCTCCGCGTTCTTTGCTTCCGTCGCCGCTTCACCCATCCGCCTGGTGGCGGCGGCTATCGCCACATGCTCCTGGAGCATCCTGGGCAGCTCTGCCCGAAGCGAATCGGTCATGGGCAGGACACGCGCCATCTCCGGGCTGTACTCGCCCCGTGCCAGCGGCGCCAGCAGGCCGAGTGGTGGAAGGGCAATCTGCTCCTCGCGCTGGAAGTGCGGATGCAGCACCGCGGCGAGTTGCCGCGCCGCGTCGCCGACTGGTCCCGAAAGCTTCGTGGCTGCCACCAGTCGTTCATGGATCTCGTGGTGCTCCGCCTGGAGCGCCTCCGGGATGCCGATCCCGCCATGGTGCGTCATGTGCTGCTCCTGTCCGTGTGCGAGCCGCGGGGCTGTCAGCACCGCGAGAGCCAGCACGAGGTGTCCGGTCCGCATGACTATTTCCTCGGTTCGAGTCGCAGCGACCAGACATAGGCCGCGACGGCAGCTAATTCTGCGTCACTGATGGTGCTGCCCCCGCGTGGCGGCATGACCAGCTTCGTGGCCGAGCTCTCCGCCGGTACGCCCCGCCGGACCTGCCCCACGATGTCGTCGTAGCTGCCCTGGCTGTGGATCCAGGTGCTGTCGCGCAGGGACGGCGCGAGCCCGCCCTTGCCGGCATCGCCGTGACAGGTGATGCAGAGGCCCTTGCCGCTGAAGATCTTCTTGCCTTGCGCCACCATGGCGGACGTCACGCCGTCGGGAAGCGTGGCGCCGCCTTGTGCCGTCAGCGGCGAGGCAGCGATCAGCAGGAGAGCCCCTGCAGCCGTCAGAATGCCGAGACGGCGCCGAGCGTCCATCGGGCTTCCTCCTGACTGATGTCGTAGGTCATTTCCCCGGTGACCCTGAGGTTGCGGCGAAGGAGGTAGCCGACTCCGCCCGAGAGTGTCTCGTAACGCTCGACCAATGCGGGGCCACCGAGCCGCACGCTCAGCGCCGGGCGGTTGGCATCGATCAGGTTATAGAGTGCAAACCCGTGCCACCGGGAGCCCGACGGTCGCACCAGCAGCTCCGCAAAGCCTCCATCGAGACTGGCGGCCGAATCCTCGGCGACGTAGAACGGCCGGGAATCGGAACGGTGCAGGTACTGCACGTTCAGTTCGAATGGCCCGTGCGAGATCGTGGCGTCGGCGCCCAGCATGTGGGTCACGTCATGCACGGTCTCGCTGGTGGTGCGCCCGGTGTAGCCGAAAGCGCCCAGCCGGATCCCGGGGATGAGCTCGCGTGTGGCATGCAGTGCGAACGTCTTGCCGGCATCGGAGTCGAAGTGCCGATCATCGCCCGCGGCGCCACGACCGTTACCATTGACGATCTGGCCGCTCACTGTGAAGCCGGCCACGTCGGCCGTCGCCAGCAGCCCGCGGTCATAGGTCAGGTCGGACGGTACCTCGCCGAGCCGGGCGCGGTAGACGGCATAATCCTCGAACGACAGCCGCAGCTCCCGCTTGAACATCGGGTCAGAGACCTGGAACTGGCCCACCATCACGTCTACCGGTACGCCACCGATGTCGTTGGCGTACAGGTACGCGTCTTCCACCCCGCCGACTTCCCCGCGCTCGAACAGGAAGGCATAGAAGTAATAGGACAGCGACTTCGAGAGGGATCCGCCGGAAAGCACCTTCAGGGAATACGGGGTCTGGAAGTCGGTAACGGCGCGGCCATTGGCATAGCTCTGCACGTAGGCGTCGAGCCGGACGGCGAGCGGCACGCTGCGCGAGAGCGCCAGCAGGTCATCACCGGTGCCGATCGTGTCGACCGGTTCCTCCCCCGGGGCCATGCGGTTGCCGTTCGCGGCAAACTGCTCGCCGAACGCCGTCAGGGCGGGCACGGGATTGTGGCAGAGGGCGCAACTCACGCCGTAGCGTCGTGCGAAAGCGGGAATGTGTCCTGCGAAGGCCGGCGTGACGGCGGACGCCAGCAGGAGGCCGGCCAGCAGTGCGGGAATTGGCCAATGGATCCGAGTGCGCATGCTTCCCCCAGGCGGACGACTTCAACATCCGCCGAGGAGTCTAGCGCTCGGGCTGTGGAGTTTCCATTAAGAAATCAGGAAGATTACGCGGCGACGAGCGCGCGGGCGCGCTCGAGCCCCTCGTCCAAGGTGCCCAGGACGTTTTCCTCGCCCAGTTCATCGAACAGGTCGGAACGGGTCAGCGCCACCATCGGCTGGGCGTGGATCTCGGTGATGAACACGTGGATTCCCTCGCGCCGGCTCTGCTTCACGAGATCCTTGAAGGCGCTGAGGCCCGTGGCATCCATGGCGGGCACGTTTCGCATCCGGATGATCAGCACCTTGGGGCGGCTGGCCACCTGCCCAACCGCATTCTTGAAGCTCTCGGCGGCACCAAAGAAGAACGGGCCGTTGATCTCGTAGACCTCCACACCC
>DASSOW010000453.1:0-5043 GCA_035700175.1 Gemmatimonadales bacterium
GTCCCCGATGGCTGGACGGGACGCCGTCGCTCGTGTCCGAATGGTGCACCAGCCATCGCGTACGGGGCGGCGCCGACCGGCACCCGCAGTCGCACGCGCTGGTCACCCGCATGATTCTCGAGGTCGACTCGAATGCGCAGAAAGGGCTCGTTGTGCCGCAGCTCGAGCCGGAGGCGATATGCCAGCGTGTCGGTCGTGGATTGCGCCTCAACGGCGGCCAGCAGCGGTCCATCCCCCAGCACGCGCCACGAGGCCGGTCCGGGAATGGCCTGCACCGCGCCACGCGGGCTCGCCGTGTAGCAGTCGCCCAGGTCCGCCTGCTGCTCCAGCTCCAGGATCCGCCGGAGCGTCACGCCGTTCTGCGCTTCCAGATCGAGCGTGCCATCGTCGCGGAGGCGCACGCGGAGGTGCTGATTGCGCAGTACTCGCCTGTCTGCCCGGACTGCGTGGCTCGCCCCCGCTTGCGCGCGCCTCGGCTTGGGATGAGCTACGCAGCCGGGAACAGCAGCGAGCCCCAGTCCGGGCATCGGTGGCAAGAGCACCGCGAGCCGGGTAACGGAAACCCGATCCGCGTCGGGGTAACGCAAGGCTGAATCCACCCGGTCGATGCGGGACGCGGTGCCCAGAACCTGCAGTTGCAGCTCCCCGGCATTGCCGAAGCTCGTGCCCGGTGACTTGGCGGTAGCCCGCCTCGCCCGCCGGCCATCGGGTGGCCCCACCAGGACGTCTTCGGCAAAGCTGGTCACATCCACCACCGCCACCCCGCCAGCCTGCGTTGTGCGCGGGTTCCAGATCAGCAGCGTACCTGCACCGGGCTCGACCGAAATCGGCACGTCGGGCACCGCACAGAGCCGGTCCATGGCTCGCTGACGGATCGCACGGCCCAGAACGGCTGCGTCGCGGAGCCGCTGGCTCGCCTCGCGCGCAGCGTCATCGTGCACCGTGCCGCAGATGGTGTCATGGAACTGGGTCTCGACTACAAGACGCCAGGCCATGTTGAGCACGGGCCTCTGGTCTCCGTGCCCCGCACGGCTGGCAAGGGCGGCGAGCGGCTCCGCGTGCCGCTCCAGCAGCAGTTCGGTGAGCGCGCTCTGGCGCTTGAGCGGCAACCGGGTGCCGTGCACCCCCTGAAGCGACCAGGTGTGCTGGTGACCTTGGCGGAGTTCGCTGGTGACCACGCCGACATTCTTCAGCTCGGCCGTCGCGGCCGCCATGAACTGGTCGAGCGACGAGAGCCGGACCGCGGCGTCGGGTTCGAGCTCAGTCAGGCCGGCTACCAGCGACGGCAGGTCGTTGCGCAGCGGATGATGATCCGCGCCGATGAAGATGGCAACGTGGCGCGTGGCTGCGCGGGTCACCAGTTCATCACGAATGGGCGGCCACGCCTTCCGAAGCCGAGCCGTCTCGCTCGGCAACCCCTGCCCCACTTCGTAACCGGCCGCGGGAAGGTGATAGACCGGCAGCCGCGACCCGTCCGGGGATTCCCACCAGAAGAAGTCGGTGTTTCCCGACCGCCCTCGCCAGAGGGCGATTCCCTCCAGCCCGAACTCCCGCGCCAGCATGGGCAGCGCGGCCGGATGACCGAAGGCGTCAGGCGAATACAGCGTGCGGGACTTGCCGCCCAGCAGGTGCAGGTCCCGCTGCCCCTGCAGAAGATTCCGCACCAGCGATTCTGCGGATGGGATCAGCTCGTCCACCAGCACGCGCGACGGTCCGGCCTGCACTTGTCCGGCGGCAACGAGGTCGGTGACGACCGGGGCCTGATCCGGGCGGGCGGCCAGATAGTCACCAAGGATTACCGTCTGGCCATCGAGCAGGAATGACAGGCCGGAGTTGGCGAGAAGGGTGGCACAGGCCTCATCCAGCATGGGCACCAGCCGCGCGAGAAACGCAGCCCGCGTCCCGTACCACTCCCGGTCCCAGTGGGTGTGCGGAATCAGGTGAAAGACGAGGGGCTTCATGCGCTGGATTGTGCCGGTCTGAAGTTCCAACTGTTTACAATCGGGCCCCGACCCTCTAACGTAGGGAGGTTTTGTGCGGCGTTCGGCCCTCGTGGGCGCCTTTCGCCAGGAAAACAGCAATGACCACAGGATTTACCGAACCGGCCTTGGGCGGTTCGGCGCGTTGCCTCGTCGTCGATCCCGATTCCGATGTTCGCCAAGCGCTGACCTGCCTCCTCTCGGCACAGGGGTTCTGCTGCCTCGAGGCGGGGAGTGGCATGGCGGCATTGGCCCTGCTCGAGCATGAGCCGGAGCTGCCACTCATCGTGGCCGACATCCGGATGCCCGACCTGGACGGGTTCGAGCTGCTCGCGCACGTACGCCGCCTCTCGCCTGACACGGCCGTGGTGCTGCTCAGCCGTGCCGCCGACAGCGCCACGGCGGTCGAGTGCCTGCATTACGGCGCCGCCGACTTCCTGCTCAAGCCGGTGTCTATTCGCGAACTCCGCGCCCGTGTCGCCCGCGCCCTGGAGAAACGGGCGCTTTTCCTGCAGAACCGCTATTACCAGGAATACCTCGAGCAGCGGATTCACACCCAGTCCCACCGGATCCACGAAATCTTCCTCCAGGGTGTGCAGACATTGGCGCGGGCGCTCGAGGCCAAGGACGCCTACACCCGCGGCCACTCGATCCGGGTGAGCCATTACGCCGTGGCCACGGCGCGGAAGCTGGGATTCGACGGCGTCGACCTGCAGCAGATTCGCCTGGGCGGCGAGCTGCATGACATCGGCAAGGTCGGCACCCGTGAATCGCTCCTGCTCAAGCCTGGGACGCTGACGCCCGATGAAGTGGGGCAGATACGCGAGCATCCGGCCCTGGGCGAGCAGATGCTGGCGCCGCTGGCGCACGAATCACCCGCCGTGCTTCGGTGCGTGCGCTCACACCACGAGCGAATGGACGGCACCGGCTTCCCCGACGGCCTCGGTGGCAAGGACATCCCGATCGAGGCGCGGATCATTGCCGTGGCGGACAGCTTCGATGCCATGACCACGAAGCGGCCCTATCGCGCTCCCTACTCGGTGGGCGATGCGCTCGCCGAGCTTCGCCGCGTCTCCGGCTCCCAGTTGGACGCCAATGTGGTGCTGGCGTTCGATGCGGTGTACACCGAGGTGGCGCCGCTGGTGCCGGCGCTGTAGGGGCGGCCCGCGGGCCGCCCCTGCAGCGCCTCACAACACCCCCCTCCGCTTCAACGCATGATACCGCTGCACCACGGCCTCGCCCGCTGATTCGGGCGGGACGTCCACTACCAGCACGCCCTGCTTTCGCATGCTGTCCAGCGCCTGGTCGCGCGCAAGGAGGAGTTCCTCGGCGGCGGCCCGCTCGTACGCCTCGGCGTCGCTCGAGGGACGCGAGGTGGCGAGGCGCTCCAGCGCCGGATCCTTGAGCGTCACGGCCAGCGGCAGGTGACGGGGACGCAGGGTCGCCGTCTGGGCCACCAGCGCCGAGCTCGCCGTGCGATCGATGACATCGGTGAACAAGACCGTGAGTGCGCGCTTGCGGTTGCGCCCGGCGAGATAGCGGAAGGCCTGCGGATAGTTGCTTTCCAGCAGCCGGCCGTCGGCCGAGGCGAGCGCGTCGAGCACCGCGCGGAGCGCGCGTCGCCCGCGGGCCGGTGCCACGTAGGCCTGGATGGTATCGGCAAAGATCAGCAGGCCTACGTCATCGTCATGATCCACTGCGGCGTAGGCCAGCCGCAGCGCGGCCTGCACGGCGTGCTCGAGCCGCGGCACGCCGCCGGATTCCGCGGTGAGAAGCCGGCCTGCGTCGAGGATGATCAGGACGCGCTGGCGGCGTTCATCCTCATACACCCGGGCGATCGGCTTGCGCCTGCGCGCGGTGGCCTTCCAGTCGATGATGCGAGTGTCGTCGCCGGGTACCCATTCGCGCAGCCCCTCGAACATCCGGCCCTCGCCGGGCCGACGGATGCTCCTGAGCCCCGCTTCCCGGCGCCGGATGGCCTGCGCCGGGAGCCCCCTGGTGATCGCACCGGTGAGCGACGGGAAGACCGTCGCCTCCCACGGCAGGATGGTCCGCTCCTGCCGCCACGCCAGACCGAGCGGGCCTTTTCGCCGCAGGGAGATGGCGCCGCCCGTGCCTCGGCCCCGCGCCACCGGCGTCACATCCAGCCGCTCGCGCGTGACGCCGGGTAGCAGGCGCACAGTCCGGGCAGGCAGGTCCGCGCCCCCCAAGGGCGCCGGCATCAGTTCTCGCACCAGGATTTCCTGCGGCCGTGCCAGTTCGGCCGTCCAGCTGTACCACACCGGCAGGGTGCGGCCGACGGAAAACGCCGGCGGGGGCTCACGACCGACCGTGAGCGGAACGCGTCGGGCCCGCCAGCCGTCCCAGAGCAGCAACGCGATCCATGCGACATCCAGGAGCAGCAGCAGCCCCAGCGCCGGCCGCCAGGCGTAGCCGGCCAGCGCCACCAGCGCGAGCAGGCAGGCCACGACCAGCCACCGCCGGGTGGGGAGCAGCATCCGATGCCTCAGTTCTTGCCCGCCGCCTGGCGGGGCCAGACGTTATCGGCCTCGTCGGAGTCGGGGAACCGCGCGTCGGGATCAACTACCACCCTGGTGATCTTCTGGCCACCGAACCGGAGTACGGCGTCAAACGTCCGGCGCCCATCGAACCAGACATCCACGGGATAGCTCACCCGAACCTTGTTGCCGGAGACGGTGGCGTTCTTGATGCCGCTCACTGAGGGCGCGCTGCCGGCAAAGGTGAAGTCCAGCACCACGGGCGACGGCATGTCGCCATCCTGCCGAACCGTCACAGTGACTTGCGCACCGCTGGTCTTCACATCCGTGATCGAGTTATCGACCCGAGCCGTGGTGAAGAGCCAATAGTTCCAGAACCAGCCGAGGTCCCGATTCAAGGCCTTGTCCATGAAGAACATGTAGTCCCACGGCGAGGGATGCTTGAACCGCCACGCCCTGGCGTAGCCACTCATGGCGCGCTGCACGGCGGAATCTCCCACCACCGCGCCCAGCATCGAGAGCATGAGCGGCGCCTTGCCGTACGTCACGAAGGAGTACATGGGGCC
>DASSOW010000454.1:0-9231 GCA_035700175.1 Gemmatimonadales bacterium
TTGATCTCTTCGGCGTTCTTGGGCAGGAATTCATGCAGCGGTGGGTCGAGCAGCCGGATGCAGACTGGCAGCCCATCCATGGCGCGGAAGATGGCCTCGAAGTCGGCGCGCTGCATCGGCAGGATGCGCGCGAGCGCACGCGTGCGCCCCTCGACGTCGGTGGCCACGATCATCTCGCGCATGGCCGCCAGCCGGTCGCCCTCGAAGAACATGTGCTCGGTGCGGCAGAGCCCGATGCCCTCGGCGCCAAACTCGCGGCCGCGATGCGCGTCGGCGGGCGTGTCCGCATTGCAGCGGACCCGGAGGTGGCGCACCTTGTCGGCCCACGCCATGAGCGTCCGGAAGTCATCGGAGAGCTCCGGCTGCTTGAGCGTGGTGCGTCCCGCATAAATGCGGCCGGTGGCGCCGTCCACCGTGATCCAGTCGCCCTCGCTCACCACCCTGCCGTCCACGGAGAACCGGCTTCCATCCTCGTCCACGTCGAGCGTCGTGGCGCCGGCCACGCAGGGCTTGCCCATGCCGCGGGCCACCACTGCCGCGTGCGAGGTCATGCCGCCGCGCGCCGTGAGCACCGCCTTCGCGGCCACCATGCCGTGAAAGTCCTCGGGCGAGGTTTCGCGCCGCACCAGGATCACCGCCTCGCCATCCCTGGCGCGCGCTTCGGCGCGGTCGGCATCGAAGACCACCAGTCCGCTGGCGGCCCCGGGTGAGGCCGGCAAGCCGGTGGCCAGCAGGTCCAGCTTGGCGCTGGTGTCGATCGTGGGATGGAGCAGCTGGTTGAGGTCGTTGGGCGGGATGCGGGTGACCGCTTCGTCTTCCGAAATCAGTCCTTCGCCCACCATTTCTACCGCAATGCGTACCGCTGCCTGGCCCGACCGCTGGCCCCGCCGCGTCTGCAGCATGTAGAGCTTGCCACGCTCCACCGTGAATTCCATGTCCTGCATGTCGCGGAAGTGGCGCTCGAGCAGCCGAGCCACCTGCTCCAGCTCCTTGGCTGCATCTGGCAGCGACTGGCGCAGGTCGGCGATGTTGACTGGCGTGCGGATGCCCGCCACGACATCCTCGCCCTGTGCGTTGAGCAGGAATTCGCCGTAGAGCTTCCGCTCGCCGGTGCTGGGATCGCGAGAGAAGGCGACGCCGGTGCCGGAGTCGTTGCCCAGGTTGCCGTACACCATGGAGACGACGTTGACCGCGGTGCCCATGGTGTCGGGAATGTCGTGCAGGCGCCGGTAGTCAATGGCGCGCCGGGTGTTCCAGCTCTCGAAGACCGCCGCGATGGCGCCCCAGAGCTGGTCGAGCGGTGATTCCGGGAAGGGATGTCCCACGGACTTCTCGATGAGGCCCTTGAAATCGCTCACCAGCGCCCGCATCTGCTCCACCGGCAGGTCGATGTCGCGCTCGACGCTGCTCTCGTGCTTGCGCCGGTCCAGCAGCTGGTCGAATCCCTTCTTGGGCAGGTCATACACGACGCCACCATACATCTGCACGAACCGCCGGTACGAGTCCCAGGCGAACTGCTCGTTGCCGCTCAGCCGCGCCAGCGCGGCCACGGTGTCGTCGTTGAGCCCGAGGTTCAGGATAGTCTCCATCATGCCTGGCATCGACACCGCCGCGCCCGAGCGCACCGACACGAGCAATGGGTCGGTGGCGCCCCCGAACTGCTTGCCAGTCGTGGCTTCAAGACGGTTGAGTGCGGTTTCCACTTCGGTGCGCAATCGCGGCGGGAACTGGCGGCTTTCGAGATAGGTGAGGCAGACTGAGGAGGCGATGGTGAAGCCGGGAGGGACAGGGATGCCGATCTGGGTCATCTCGGCCAGGCCCGCGCCCTTGCCACCAAGAATGTCGCGCATGGAGGCGGTGCCATCGGCGCGTCCCTGGCCAAAGAAGTAGACCAGCGCCTGGGCGTAGCCGCCGCTGCCGCTCACGGCGCCGCCTCGGCCGGTACCAGCGGGGACATGTGACGTAGCTGCACAAGCTCCTCGGCGACAGGGGTCGGGTACTGACCGGAGAAACAGGCGTGACAGAAATGCGGCGTGTCGTGCGGACCCTGGCCGGCGGCAGCAAGCATCCCCTCCAGGCTCAGGTAGCCGAGCGTGTCAACGCCCAGGAACTGGCGGATCTCCTCCACCGAATGGGAAGATGCGATGAGCTCGTCGCGATCGGGTGTGTCGATACCGTAGTGGCATGGCCCGGTGATTGGCGGCGAGGCGAGGCGCAGGTGCACTTCGCGCGCGCCCGCGGCGCGAATCATCTGTACCAGCCCCCGGCTGGTGTTGCCGCGCACCAGCGAGTCATCCACCACGACCACCCGCTTGCCCTCGATCACTTCGCGCACGGGATTGAACTTGATGCGGACCTTGGCGATGCGCAGGGCCTGGGTCGGATTGATAAACGTCCGGCCCACGTAGTGATTGCGGATGAGTCCATGTTCGAGCTTGATGCCGGACTCTTCGGCGAAGCCGAGGGCCATGGCGTTGGAGCTGTCCGGCACGCTGAACACCACGTCGGCATCCGGCGCCGGGTGCTCCCGCGCCAGCGCGCGGCCCAGCTCGCGTCGCACCTTGTCTACCGACTCACCAAAGACGGTGCTGTCGGGCCGGGCGAAGTAGACCAGCTCGAAGACGCACCGGGAGACCGGCCGCGGCTCGAGGCGGGGCAGGTGGGTCACCTTGCCGTCCTCGATCTTCAGGAAGTTGCCAGGCTGCAGCTCGCACATCATCGACGCACCCACCAGGTCGAGCGCGCAGGTTTCCGAGGCCACCACGAATCCCTGGCCGAGGCGGCCCAGGACCATGGGACGGAACGCCCGGCTATCCACCGCCGCATAGAGCGTGCGGCCTACGGAGATCACCAGGCTGTAGGCGCCGTCCACCTGCTCGAGGGCATCCCGGATCTGGTCGTCAGGGTTGGTGGCCTCGGAGCGGGCGATGAGGTGCACCAGCACTTCGGTGTCGCTCGAGGATGAGAAGATGGCGCCCTGGCGGACCAGCTCTTCGCGCAGCAGGTGCGCGTTGACCAGGTTGCCATTGTGGGCCACCGACAGCGGACCGCTGCGGGTATTGGCCAGCAGCGGTTGCGCGTTGGCCAGCACCGTACTGCCGGATGTGGAATAGCGGGTGTGCCCGACGGCGACATCACCGGGCAGGCGGGCGAAGACGGCGTCATTGAAGTTTTCCGAGACCAGCCCCATGCCGCGGTGGACACGCGCCGTGCCTGCTTCGTCGAGTGCGACAATACCGGCGCTCTCCTGACCCCGGTGTTGCAGGGCGTAGAGCCCCAGGTAGGTCAGCCGGGCTGCCTCAGGGAGGTTGGCCACTCCGATCACACCGCACATGAATTCAGGCTCCGATCACGCAGGTAACGCTGACTACTCCATCCGCCGCGGGATGGCGTCGAAATATGTCGCCCTCAACGCGGCCACGCTCCAGGACAGCTGCTGGTCTGGCAGGATCAGCGTCAGCGCCTGGTCAGGAGCGAGGACTGTGCCAGCCTCCAGCAGCGGCACGCCGAAAGATTCTGCCAGCCGTGCGAGCTCCGCGGCATGCTCGGGCGCAGCGCTGAGCACGGCGCGAGCGCCGTCCTCGCCAAAGAGCAGTGCGGCTGCACCGATGCCCGCTCCGTGGCTCGCCAGATCCACCCGCGCGCCAAATCCCGACTCGCTCCACGGCCCCCCGAGCGCCGCTTCCGCCACCGTGACGGCGAGACCACCCTCGGAACAGTCGTGCGCCGAGCGGAGGAGTCCCGCCGCGGCGGCAGCGACGAGGAACCGCTGCAGCGCAAGCTCGGCGGCGAGGTCGATCGCGGGCGGCGTGCCGCCCACAAAATCCAGGAGCTCGGCCCAGTAGGCCGAGCCGCCCAGCTGCCCACGCGTCGTGCCCGCGATGAAGATCCGGTCGTGTTCCTGCTGGAAATGGCTCGGCACGCGTTGAGAGACATCCGCCAGCAGACCCACCATGCCAATGGTGGGGGTGGGGTACACCACGCCGCCGGGACTCTCGTTGTAGAATGACACGTTGCCACCTGTCACCGGTGTGCCGAACGCACGGCAGGCATCGCTGATGCCACGGCACGCCTCGGTGAACTGGTGGAACACGTCTGGCTTTTCCGGGTTCCCGAAATTGAGGCAATCGGTGATACCGAGCGGCACGGCGCCAGTGCAGGCGATGTTCCGTGCGGCTTCGGCCACGGCGCCCTTGCCGCCCTCGTACGGATCCAGCAGCACCAGCCGGGCATTGCAGTCGATCGTGACCGCGAGGCCAAAGCTCGCCTCCGGCACCATCAGCACGCCCGCGTCGCCTCCGGGGGGCAGGACGGTGGTAGCACGTACCGTCGTATCGTACTGCTCGAACACCCAGCGCTTGCTGGCGATATTGGGCGCATCGAGGAGGCGCGGCAGCGCCTCGGCGAGCGGCGGAGCACTCGACGCCGAGGGCGCGGCCCGCCGACGAGCCGCCGCGACCGCGCTCTCGCGCGCCTCGGGCTCGTAAATGGGGCAGTCATCGACCAGCTGGGCGCCTGGAATGGCGGCAACGACCACGCCATGATGCTTCACCCGGTACATGCCGTCATCGGTCACGTGGCCAATGGGCGTGGCATGGAGCTCCCACTTGGCGCAGATGGCCTCGATGCCGGGAACGTTGGCAGGGTCGGCCACCACCAGCATCCGCTCCTGCGATTCCGAGAGCAGGATCTCATAGGCTGACATCCCCGGCTCACGCGTGGGCACGAGCCCGGTATCGATCTCGACGCCCACGCCGCCGCGCGCCGCCATCTCCGCGGACGAGCTGGTGAGCCCCGCCGCGCCCATGTCCTGGATCGCGACAATCAGCCCCGAGGTGATGAGCTCGAGGCTTGCTTCGAGGAGCAGCTTCTCGGTGAACGGGTCGCCCACCTGTACCTGTGGGCGCCGAGCTTCACTTTTTTCGCTCAGCTCCTCGGAGGCGAAGCTGGCGCCGTGAATGCCATCACGCCCGGTGCGCGCACCGACTGCAAGCAGCACGTTGCCCACGCCCTCAGCCTTGGCACGGATCAGGTCCTTCTCCCGCAGCAGGCCCACGCACATCGCGTTGACCAGCGGATTGCCGCTGTACCCGTCGGCGAATCCCACTTCGCCACCCAGGGTGGGCACGCCGACGCAGTTGCCGTAATCGCCGACACCCCGTACGACGCCACTCATGAGGAACCGGTTGCGGGCGAGCTCAAGCGGACCAAAGCGAAGACTGTTGAGCAGTGCCACCGGCCGTGCGCCCATGGTGAACACGTCGCGCAGGATGCCTCCCACGCCGGTTGCCGCACCTTGATACGGTTCGACCGCGGATGGGTGGTTGTGGGACTCCACCTTGAAAGCCACCGCCCAGCCATCGGGCAGTCGCAGCACGCCGGCGTTCTCACCCGGACCCTGGACCACCTGCGGCCCGGTGGTGGGGAAACGCTTGAGCACCGGCTTGGAATGCTTGTAGGAGCAGTGCTCGCTCCAGAGCGCGGAGAAGATCCCGAGCTCGGTGAACGTGGGCGTGCGTCCGAGCAACGCCACGATGCGATCGAACTCCAGCTCGTTCAGGTTGTGCTCGCGCACCAGCTCGGGCGTAATGGGCGGCTCGCCCTCGAGCGTCACGGGCTGCGCGTCCTGCGCCATGGTATCAGCCACGCCGGTCCCGCCGTGACCGGAGCGTTGTCAGGACGTCGCCGAAGACCCGGCCCAGCAGGCCGGGCTCGCGAGTCACGTCGGCGAGCTGCTCGAGCTCGTTGGCGTCGAGCCACATGCCGCCGCAGTGGTCACAGGTCTCGACCGTGACGCCGTGGAAGTCACGGCTGGTCAGGTCGTATCCATCCTTGGGGCACTTCATGAGGTGCTGCAGGCGCTCGGCCGCCGCGCGCTCCTCGTTGAGCCGGGTGCGCTGGGCGTGCATCAGTTCCGCGTCCTGCCGGGCGAAATATTCGTCCTCGTTATGGCTGGGCTTTTCGGTCATGGTCGTGGCCGTCAGGGAGTTTGGGAAGCCGGCTGGTGCAGCGCATGCCAGTCGGCAATGGAGGTAAAGAAGCCGGCGCCGTCGGTGCTGCCCACCAGGGGATCGGCGGCGCGCTCGGGGTGCGGCATGATGCCGACCACGTTGCCGCCAGCGTTCATGATCCCGGCGATGTTGCTCATGGCCCCGTTGGGGTTGTCGGCGTCACTGGCGTAACGCAGGACCACCCGCCCTTCCGCTTCGAGCATGCGGAGCGTGTCGGAGTCGGCGACGTAGCGTCCATCGCCGTGAGCAATCGGCAGTTCGAGCGCCTGGCCATGGATGAATGCCGAGGTGAACGGCGTGGCGGACTGCTCCACGATGCAGCGAACCGGCCGGGACACGTACCGCAGCCGGTGGTTGCGCATCAGGGCCCCGGGCAGCAGCCGCGCTTCGCACAGAATCTGGAAGCCGTTGCAGATGCCCAGCACCGGTCCTCCCGAGGCGGCGTGGTCCCTCACTGCGGCCATGACCGGGCTGAACCGTGCGATGGCGCCGGCCCGGAGGTAGTCGCCATAGCTGAACCCGCCCGGAATGAGGACGACATCGGCGCCGCCGAGCGTCGTATCACGGTGCCAGATGTAGCGCGCGTCGGCACCGATGCGCTCGGCCGCACGCAGCGTCTCTTCTTCGCAATTGATGCCGGGAAACCGGAGTACGCCAACGCGGAGCATCAGGATGCCTCCACCGTGAGGTGGAAGTCTTCCATGACCGGGTTGGCCAGCACCCGCTCGCACATGTCGCGCGCCCGCGCTTCGGCCTCGCCGGCGTCGGCCGCTTCCATCCCGATCTCGATGGCCCGGCCCACCCGCACCGATTCGAGCGGCGGATACCCGAGCGTGGACAGTGCGTGCTCCACGGCCTGGCCCTGGGGATCCAGCAGCCCCTGCCGGGGCATGACGCGCACGAGGACACGGAAGGTCATTGCGGTGGTTCCTGGCGCCGATGCCGGCGCCACGGGGCTCGGCCCCGGTTGAGGGTCAGGCGGCTGAGGCTGGTGTCATTCTCGTCGCCCGGCTGCATGAAGCCGATCACGGCCGCGCGGATGATCCCGAAAGCGAGATAGACGATGCCCAAAGGGAAGAGGAATGATTCCGGCGCGGTGATGCTGCCGACGAGCACGATCACGAGGAACACGGAGCCTGCGATCCCCGCGCCGCTGCGGAAGCCGATGGCGGGGAACCGGGGATACTTCACGTTGCTCACCATCAGCATCGAGAGCAGGAGCAGGAGCACGACCAGTCCCTGCTGCTCGAAATTGAGGTACAGCATGGTGCGCTGATACCACTCGGTCTGGCTGAACGGATAGTAGGTCGCGGCCGTCATCCCGGCGGCCGGCGAGGGCAGGCCGGTGAACCAGCCCGGGGTCGGCTTGGCCGCGGAGGACACGTTGTACCGGGCCAGCCGCAGTGCGGCCGCTACCACGTAGAAGTAGCAGACCAGCCAGCCGAATCGCCCGGCCGAGTGAAATTCGACGAAGTACAGCAGGAAGGCCGGCGCCACGCCGAACGAGACGACATCCACCAGCGAATCGAGCTCGGCGCCGAACCGGGAGCCGGTATTGGACATCCGTGCCAGGCGCCCGTCGAGCATGTCGAGGATGCCGGCAAAGACGATGAACCAGCCGGCCCACGCCAACCGTCCCTGCGAGGCCCACACCATGGACCAGATGCCAAAGAACAGGTTGGCCAGCGTGAAGGCACTCGGCATCACGATGACAACCCGCTTGACGCCACGGCGCTGCGGCTGTGGCTCGCCTGTCACTTCCATGCTGCCACCACCGTTCTGGCCACCCGAGTGCGGTCGCCCACGCTGACCCGCACGGGCGTACCCAGGGGAAGAAAGAGATCCACCCGCGAACCAAACCGGATCATGCCCAGCCGCTGAGCCTGGTCCACCCGCGTGCCGACGCCGTGATCGGTCACGATCCGGCGCGCCACCAGCCCTGCGATCTGGCGCACCAGCATCTTGCCATGCTCTGTCTCGACGCCGATGCTCGACTGCTCATTGTCCAGGCTGGCCTTCTCGTCGGCGGCATGGCCAAAGTGCCCGGGGTGGTAGTGCCGGTAGCGGACGACGCCGGCAGTGGGATAACGATTCACGTGACAGTCGAACACGTTCATGAAGATCGAGATCCGGAGCGCGCGGTTCTGGAAGAACACTGGCTCATCCGTCTCGATGATGCTCACCACCTTGCCATCGGCCGGTGCCAGCAGGACCCTCGGGTCGAATGGCCCGGACGGCAGCGGGTCGCGGAAGAATGCCACCACCCAGAAGGTGATGACCAGCCAGATAATGGCCAGCACCCCCAGGTGCGCCACAGCCAGCAGCACCAGCACCACCAGGGCGCCGATGATGAAAGGCCATCCCTCCCGCGCGATCCGCATCAGCCGTCCCGCACCAGTTCGCGGCCCGTGATCCGGCGGTAGGCGTCGAGATAGCGCTCGCTCGTCGCCTGCACCACCTCATCGGGCAGCGTGGGCGGGGGCGCGTTGCCATCCCAGCGACCATGCCCGCGCTCGTTGGAGAGCCAGTCACGCAGCGGCTGCTTGTCGAAGCTCGGCTGCGACCTCCCGGGGTGGTACCGGTCGGCTGGCCAGAAGCGGGAGGAATCGGGCGTGAGCACTTCATCGATCAGCAGCAGGCGGCCGTCGAGCGCCCCGCCAAACTCGAACTTGGTGTCGGCCACGATGATACCGCTGGCAGCCGCGATGTCTCGCCCTGCTTCATAGAGGGCGAGACTGGTCTGGCGAAGTCGCTCGGTCATCTCCTCGCCCAGCGCCTGCACCAGCCGGCTCACTGGCACGTTCTCGTCGTGACCGGATTCCGCCTTGGTGGCCGGCGAGAAGATCGGCTTCTCGAGCCGGTCGCTCTCCACCAGCCCGACCGGCAGTCTCTCGCCGGCCAGGGTGCCGTGCTCGCGGTACTCCGCCCACGCCGAGCCCGCGATGTACCCCCGCACCACGCACTCAAAGGCGATGGGAAACGTTCGCCGCACCAGCATTGCCCGGCCCGAAACGGTCCGCACGTGTTCCGCCAGTTGCGGCAGCCGAGCGATGATTTCGTCGGCGTCGGCCGTGATGAAATGCGACGGGGTGACGTCGGCGAGTTGCTCGAACCACCAGGCGCTGAGCTGGGTCAGCACCGCTCCCTTGTGGGGAATGGCTTCCTGCATCACGACATCGAACGCGCTCACCCGGTCGCTCGCGACCAGGAGCACCTCGTT
>DASSOW010000455.1:0-3270 GCA_035700175.1 Gemmatimonadales bacterium
TTGCTTCGCCGGGACCGTGCTGCGCACGGACCCGGCTCGCAATGACAGCCTCGGGCTACTCGTCCGCCTTGTCCGCCTTGTCCGCCCCGTCCGTCCCCTGCTCGCCCTGCCCATCTTGTCACCCTACCGCCCGTCTCAGGAACCCCCTCCCCACCGGCCCCAGCCACAGCAACCGGAACAGCCGTTCATTCAGCTGCGCCCGGAACGGGCTCCGGACCAGCAGCACCAGACTCACACCCAGCAGGCATAGCCCGCTGATCGCGATCGTCACGTTCAGCGCCGAGACGTGATACTGCCCCGGCCCGATCTTCACCCGGCCGTGGAACGCGAAGGCCATGAGCGCAAACGCAATGGGAACCTGGATCAGCGCCCGGCGCACCGTCCCCTTCCGGCGCCGCACTGTTGCCGCATCGGCGCGGAGCCGGCGTCGGTGTTCCTCGTGCTCATTCAGCACGCCCCGGAACCCCTTGAGCACATCATCCGCCGAGAAGCCGAACGTGCCCAGCCGCTTGGCGGTGAAAAAATTCTCGACGAATCGCGTGACGGCGACGGCCAGGATCATCACGACCGGCAGCGAGATGTTGAGGTTGCCGAACTGCTTCGCGTTCTGGAAGATGAGCCACGACATCAGCAGCAGGAAGAAGATGATGAGCCCGAGCGACTGCAGTTCCTGGGCAAACATCCGGATCGGCACCGGGATCTCCGCCGGCGCCAGCTGCGCTGCGTCGATGGCCTCCACCAGCGCCTCGGCGCCCCGGAACCGCTCCTCCGGCTGCTTGGCGACACAGCGATCGATGGCGCCACCCAGCGCGTTCGGGATGTCGTCACGCAGAGTGGCCGCAGGGGGAGGTAGCTGGGTAAGCTGGCGGGTGATGATCTGGGCGACGGAGCTGCCCGTGATCGGCGCGCTGCCGGTCAGGGCAAACAGCGCAACGAGGCCCAGCGAGTAGAGATCGCTCCGGCCATCTATCTCGTCGCCCGTTGCCTGCTCCGGGCTCATGAATTCCGGTGTGCCGACAACTTCTCCCACGCGGGTGAGGCCAGGTGCCGCAGTGGTGCCCGCCGTGGCCGCGCGGGAGATGCCGAAGTCCATGAGCAGGGCGCGGCCGGTCGCGCGCTCGATCATGATGTTGTCGGGCTTGATGTCGCGATGAATGACCCCGCGCCCGTGCGCATACGCCAGCGCGTAGCCCACATCCTGCAGCACCCGCACGATGGTCCGGGTGTCCACCGGTCCCAGCCGCCTGACCCGCTCGGCGAGACTCTCTCCCTCCACGTATCCCATCGCGAAGGCGAGCAGGCCGTCGCGCTCTTCCACCGAGTAGACCGGGACGATGTTGGGATGTGAGAACGATGCGGTCACCCGCGTCTCCCGCAGGAACCGCTCGCGGAGTGACCCCTCGCTGGCAAACTCCGGTGGCAGGACCTTGAGCGCCACCGGCCGGTCGAGCGCCACGTCCCGCGCGAGATAGACGGCCCCCATGCCGCCCCGGCCGAGCTCGCGCTCGATCCGGTAGCGGTCGGCGAACGCCGAGGCGACGGCGAGTTCGGAGCCGGGGCCGGTCAGGAGGAGGCCGGGATGGGGGTTGGCATGGTCATGAATATGGGGGCGGATTGGAGATGGGGATATGGGACATGGGGCGTGGGGCGTGGGGCGTGGGGCCGACGGTAGCATTCGCCGCGCATAGCGCACAGCGCATAGCGCCTAGTGCACAGCGCACAGCGCACAGCGCACATCCCTCCTTCCCGGATTCCGCGGCGCGCCGTAAGATGGAATGACTGTGAGCCCTGGGATGCACGTCATCCTGTTCGAAGCGCTATCAGGCGCACACGAAGCTGATCATGCCAGAGGCGACCGACAACCCGGAGGGTAATGATGCATCACCGCTTCAGCCGCTGGATTGTGCCGACCATCCTTCTGGCCGCGCTGACCGCGGCCGTTCCCGCCCGGCGTGACTCCTTCTCCCTGGTGCTGGAGCGCGACGGCAACGCGTGGCGCGCTACCTGTGACGCGGGCTGCGCATGGACCGAGGTCGGGACCAGCAGGCCGGCCCTTTTCGGTTCCACTATTGTCGTCGACAATTACGGTCTCAAGGGGTGGCTGGCGCAGCACGACACCTCGGCGGCATTCGAATTCAAGGTGACCGCCGATGGGGAGAACGGCTGGAAGTCCGAGGGACTCAAGGGCACGGCATGGACCGAGTTGGGGTTCCGTTGCGCCACGAGCCCCTGCCGGGCGCGCATCACCGAGACGGGCGTCGAAGGCGTGCGGTAACCGGCAAGATGATCAAGCGAATCGACCTCCATGTCGCCCTTCTCGGCGCCTCGCTGCTCCTGGCGTGTGGCTCCGAAAATCCCCTGGCCGATCGCTCCGCCCTCCCGGTCGCCGCACCTTCCGCCCAGTCGGAAGCCGCTCCGGCCGCGGCCCCGGAGCAGAAGCTCATTCGCACGGGTGAGCTGCAGGTCCGGGTGGATAAAGTCGCGGAAGCCGTGCAGCGCGCCGACAGCATCGTCCGCGCCAATGGTGGCCTCATCGCCAACAGTCGCCTTTCGCAGGAGGACGAGAGCCGGCGGCGCGCCGACCTCATGCTGCGGATTCCAGCGGAATCGCTGAACAAGACAGTCGGCGCCCTCAAGACGCTCGGTACCCCCACCAGCGAGGCCACCACCCAGCAGGACATCACCAGGGACTACGTGGACCTGGAGACTCGCCTCGCGGTCAAGGAGCAGGAGCTGGCCCGCCTCCGCGAACTGCTCGCCAACCGCACCGGCAAGCTGTCGGATGTCCTGGAGGTCGAGCGCGAGATCACCCGTGTCGTCACCGACATCGAGCAGATGAAGGGCCAGCGCCGCTACTACGACGACCAGGTGGCGATGTCCACGCTCACGGTGACGCTCTTCGAGGCCGGCGCGCTGCGCGGCGCTCCTGGCATGAGCATTGGCATTGCCATCAGGGAGTCGCTCCGGACGCTGAACACGTCGGGCGGCCTGCTGATCTACTTCGTCGTCCTGCTGGCCCCGTGGATCATCGTGGGTGCCATCGTCCGGTGGCTGATTATCCTCTGGCGCCGTCGCCAAGGCACGTCAGGTACTCAATAGACCTCATGGAAGCATCATCATTTTGACATCAAGACTCCACGGCGTGGACTGGTTGCTTGTCGGCCGGTCGGGGCGGATGCTCGGCGTGTTGATGAATTGGACTGATGACAGTGCGGCACGGTGCGAGCATCGAATGACAGCGCATTCCTTTCCATGGTGACCGGGACGGTG
>DASSOW010000456.1:0-2857 GCA_035700175.1 Gemmatimonadales bacterium
ACGCGGAACGAATTGCAGGTCTCGCGTGACGAAGCTGAGGCGTATCAGCTCTATCGCCTCTTCCACTTCCGGCGCGACCCGCGGTTGTTCAACCTCCCGGGTGCGCTGGACCGGAGTTGTGACCTGGATGCCGCGGTATACTCGGCGAGGGTCGCGTGAAGCGGAGCTATGCTGGTTCGGCTCGTGAAGCCATGGCGATTTGCTGGCCCGAGTCGCCCGCCAGGGCGACTCGGGAGCGCCGAGCCGCGGCTATCAGCCGCGGAGTTCCAGTCCAATCTTCCCACCCGGCTTTCGGGGGCCAGCAATGACTCAATCACCGACGGCAAGCCCGCCCACCGACATCAGCGCCCCGCTCCTGAACCTTCTTGCTCCCGGCCTGGGCCAGCTCTACCAGCGCCGCACCCGTGAGGGCATCCACTTCCTGGTGAATTCGGTCATTCTCACCTGGGCCTTCTTCGCGGCTCCATCGCTCCGGATCTCCGCCTGGATCTGCCTCCTCGCCATCGCCGCCTGGTCCATTCTCGACGCGATGCGAGCGGAGCGCCTGGCGCGGGCGTAAGCTCAGCTCGGGCTGAAGGCAATCCAATCCTTCGCCATTTGCCGTCGCTTGCAACGACGCAGTGGGTTTAGCTTGCGAGCCTACGCCTACGCCTACGCCTACGCCTACGCCTACGCCTCACGCCTCACGCCTCACGCCCCTGGCCCCTTCCCGCCGACTCATACCCGAGTTATACTTAGGTATGAAAACTGCCATCTCGCTTCCCGACGACCTCTTTGCCTCCGCCGAAGCCTTGGCCGAACGCCTGGGTGTCTCCCGCAGCCGGCTCTTCCAGGCGGCGGTCGCGGAATTCGTGGCCAAGCATCAGAGCCGGAAGGTCACCGAACGCCTGGACGCGGTGTATGCCGCTGAGCCGAGCGCCCTGGATTCGGAGGTCAGACAGGCGCAGCGCCGGCGCCTCCCGAAGGACAACTGGTGATCGAACGGGGCAGCATCTGGTGGGCCGATCTCGGCGAGCCCCGGGGGTCGGAGCCAGGGTATCGCCGCCCGCTGCTTGTCATTCAAGCTGATGCCTTCAACCGTAGCCGCATCGAGACTGTCATCGCCGCCATACTGACGTCGAATCTTCGATTGCTCGATGCGCCGGGGAATGTGCTGATACCGGCCAGCACATCGGGCCTCCGGCGTGATTCCGTGGCCAACGTCTCCCAGCTGATCACCGTCAACCGCGATGAGCTGCAGGAACGGTCTGGGCAGGTCGATGCCGCAACGATGCGGAGGGTGAACAGCGGGCTTCGGCTCGTGCTGGAGCTGTGACCTGAGAGTTGAGCCGTATCTTCGCGAGGCAGCGCAGCTGCCGAAGCAACCTTGCGGCCGTAAAGTGATCTTCTGGCCGATCTCAATTCGTGCCACCACGTCCCGTACTTCAACGGAACTCCGTCGGGAGATTCCGGTCGGGCCGCAAGGTTGCTTCGCCTGGACCGCGCTGCGCACGGACCCGGCTCGCAATGACATGCCGGGGAGAGCTTCGCGACCCTCGATCCTCGCCCTGTGACTCACGACTCACGACTCACGACTCACGACCCATGACTCACGATCCATGACTCCCGACCCGCGACCCACTCTCGATCCCCGCTACTGGCCCGACCTCCGCGCCCTGGGCCACCGCATGGTGGACGAGATGATGAACTATCTCGAGACCGTGCGCGACCGCCCGGTCTGGCAGCGAATGCCGGATGACGTGCGACAGAGCTTCACCGGTCCGGCACCTCGTCGGCCCGAAGGTGAAGAGGCGGCATACGCCGACTTTGTCGAGTACGTCCTGCCCTATCCCACCGGCAACATCCACCCGCGCTTCTGGGGCTGGGTGATGGGCAACGGCACCCCGCTCGCCGCGCTCAGCGACATGCTCGCCGCCACCATGAACCCCAACGTCGGCGGCGCCGACCACGCGGCCAATCTCGTGGAAGCCCAGGTAATCGAATGGTGCAAGGAGATGACCGGCTATGACGCCAGCGCGTCCGGCGTCCTCGTCTCCGGTGGCTCCATGGCCAACCTCGTGGGGCTCGCTGTCGCACGGAATGCCATGGCGGATTTCGACCTTCGCCGGCTCGGCGTCTCGGCTGCATCGCGGCCGATGGTGCTGTACGCCTCGACGGAAACGCACAGCTCCGTCCAGAAAGCCATGGAGCTGCTCGGCCTGGGCGACGACGCCTGCCACAAGATCCCGGTCAACGATGAGTTCGAGATTGACATCGCCGCGCTGGAAGCGGCGATGGCCGAGGACCGCGCCGCGGGCCGACAGCCGTTCTGCGTGGTGGGAAACGCCGGCACCGTCAACACCGGCGCCATTGATGATCTCGCGTCGCTGGCCGCACTCTGCCAGCGGGAACAACTCTGGTTCCATGTGGATGGCGCCTTTGGCGCGCTGGCGTCGCTGGTGCCCGAGTACAGTGAGCGGCTCCGCGGCATGGAGCAGGCCGACTCGCTCGCCTTCGACCTGCACAAGTGGATGTACATGCCGTACGAGGTGGGCTGCGTGCTGGTGCGGCACCCCGAAGCGCACCGCGACACCTTCTCGCTCACGCCGGGTTACCTCACCCATGCCACCCGAGGCACCGCGGCCGGTGATGTGTGGTTCTCGGAGCTGGGCCCCCAGCTGAGCCGAGGCTTCCGCGCACTCAAGGTGTGGATGAACATCAAGGCGTACGGGCTCGACACCTTCGCGGCGCTCATTGCCGGCAACATCGAGCAGGCGCGCTACCTGGGCGAGCTGGTGCAGAAGACGCCTGAGCTCGAACTGCTTGCGCCTGTCTCACTGAACATCGTCTGCTATCGCTACGTGGTGCCGGGCTGGAG